>CALMZT010000572.1 GCA_937870805.1 uncultured Chloroflexota bacterium | reverse complement strand
TGAACTGTTCTGGCGAACTCGTGCGCCTCAATCGTAAAACCACAAACTGCCGAAAAACACGATGAGCGTATTCAGGCTGATGAGCGTCAACAGGCCCGCGCCGAGCGCGATCAACGCCAACTGGCGCTCGTGAAGAGCTAATCCTTGCCAGCGCCCCAGAGCATTCAAACCTAACGCGCCGCCGAACAGCAGTAGCGAGGACGCGGCTCATCCTTCGCTGCCTCGCAGCCGCAACCGCGATGCTGCCACCAGCGATTCCAACCGCGCTGCTTCTGCCGATAAGATGCGGCGTCCGGCTTCAGTCAGGCGATATTCCTTACGTGGGCGGCCAGATTCAACCGCCTCCGGGTTATCAAAGCGTTCGATCCATTCCTGTTCCAGCAGGCGTTTCAGTGCGCCGTACAGCGTGCCGGTGCTGAAGCGAATACGTCCTTCGCTCAAACTTTCCACATCTTTGAGGATGCCATAACCGTGCTGTGGCGCAGGGGCAAGACTCAAGAGGATAAAAAAAGTCGCTTCGGTGAGGGGCGTAGGGTGGTTCAGTTGCGCGTCGATAATACTGCTCCAATATGTCGCTAAACGATATATCGCATAACGACATATTAGAACATTTGAAAATCAATGTCAAGGGGATTCAGTTTGGTATTTAAATTGCTGTCAATGAAAACTGATTTAAGGTTTCGTCTATACGATGCAGTAGGGCAATGGCATATCAAAACTCAATGGAGGATAATGGCAGTCCGAAAAGGAGACTGCCATGTTACCAGAGACAAGCATCCTAACGTACGTCGCGGATTTGGACGATCCGCCCATACAAACATTAAGCTGCTTTCCGTTTGTATGTGCGCATCGCAAACACATCTGCGACGATCAGCATCTCTAAGCGCCATGCAAGCGCAACCCTGTTTCACGTCATTTCTATCGTTATGCGTTGGAGTTACGATTATATGCCGCCCGCGCCCACAGGTAGCCAACCAGTGCGAAACCAACACACCAGGCGACCGCAACCAATCCCCGGCTGCCGACGGGTGTCCCCATCAGCAGGGCGCGCAAGGTATCGATGATCGGGCTGAAGGGCTGGTTTTCAGCGATCCAGGCGAGTACAGGAGTCATCGAACTGGTGGGGACGAATGCGCTGCTCAGAAAGGGCAGAATATAGAGGAAAAACAGCAAGCTGCTCGCTGCTTCCACTGACTTGCTTGCTACGCCCACCGCGACTCCCAACCAATTCATAGCGATCACAAGCAGCACAATAAGCCCGAATGCTGACAGCAACGCAAGCGGATCTGCAGTGGGGCGGAACCCCGTGATGTACGCTAAACCGACGGTCACACCGATGCTGACCAGCGTTCCCATCGTGCTGCCGAGTACATGACCGTTCAGCACTGAAAGGCGGGTGATCGACATCGTTCGGAAGCGGGCGATAATCCCCTGCGTCATATCGGTGTTGGCTCGTGTTGTTCCCATCCCCATGCCCTGGATTGCCGTGATCAGAATTAATCCGGGTGTGAGATAGTCGATATAGCTGGTTCCAGCACTCATC
>CALMZT010000571.1 GCA_937870805.1 uncultured Chloroflexota bacterium | reverse complement strand
GCGAACATTACGTCTTGTAATATTCTCTGACAATTCCTTAACAATGAACAGATACCATAGCGTAGCAAGTTGGTATGAATATAGTTCTAACATTCAGGAAGAAAATCACAAGGACAGGCGCAAAACCGCGTGTTATACTGATTGCAATCTAGGGCACCTGTTACAGTGTTGCAGCGTTGTTTGTGTGTAAATTGTTGAGATGGTGATTTCCCGCCGCAACTTTACGCCACCTCATCACGTATAGTGTGCAACAGCGTGTGGTCAATGCCATGCGTGTGGAGAGAGAAACCGTGTCTGATCCGACGATCAACGAGTGGGTGAACGCTGCGCTGGAAGGCGATCAAGACGCTTTTGCGGAACTGCTCTACACCTTCCAGGATGCAGTCTACAACCTGTGCTATCGTATGTTAGGTGAGCGCATGGAGGCAGAAGATGCCGCGCAAGAAACATTTTTGCGTGCCTATTCCAATCTACAGCGTTATGACCCGGCACGCCCGTTTAAGACGTGGCTGCTGGCGATTGCCTCCAATCATGCTATTGACCGTATTCGCAAGCGGCGGCTGACGTGGCTGTCGATTGACCAGGAAGAACCGGGACCCGGCTTGTCCCTGAGCAGTGATGACCCAGAGCCGGAAGATGTAATGTTAACCCGTGAACGCAGCCGTGAGATTCAAAAGCTGCTGGATGAACTCAGTCCCGATTATCGCGCCGCCGTCGTTTTACGTTATTGGTACGATTATTCGTACACCGAGATTGCTGATATGCTGGATACGACTGAAAGCGCCATCAAGAGCCGCCTGTTCCGTGCGCGGCAGTTGTTGGCAGAGAAGATGAGTCCGCAGCAGGCAGCAAGGATGCTTAGCCCGTTGGTGGAGGGCATTTAAGATGTCGAATGAACGCAATCGACGACTGATGCAGGAAGCGTTGGACGAGAATCTAGCGCCCGATGCGCGTCAGAAGTTGTTTGAACAGCTTAATCATAATCCCGACGAGTCGGCTGAATTCAGCCGTTTACGTCAGGTGGACGCCGTTCTGCGCACCGCGCCTTTTGAGCACGCACCCAAGCGCTTAGCCTTGAGCATCATGGCGCGCCTTGCCGAAGGGATCAGAAAGCAGCCGGGTATCTCTGGATTAGCGCTGGCGGCGGGTTTGTCGCTGGTGACGGTGGTGGCGACACCGCTGCTGCTGGCGGCGGGCTGGATGGTGATGAGTGCGCTTGCCAGCACCGCCCTGTTGAGCGAAATCCTGAAACAGTTGGTGAACCTGCTGTCGTTAATCGTCGGCGTGCTGCAATTGTTCGTCGAAGAAGCGCAGAACATTGTCGCCACGAACCCGCAAGCGCCTGCGCTGGTCGCCGCGCTGGTCGCCATCGCCGTTGGTGGGCTGGCAGGTTATGCCTATTTCAACAAGAGGAGCAGTTAGCGATTAGTCGTTAGTCATTAGCTGTTAGCTGTTAGTCGTTAGCTGTTAGTCATTAGCTGTTACCTAGAGATGGTTAGGCTGTAAGGGTGCAACATGTTGCGCCCCTCCAAGGCACTCATTTTGAACATGAGCCATCCTAAAAACTGAACGGCTGTGATCGGTAATTTTTGAGATGTGCCGTATTGTTAAGAGAGCGAATAGCTAACTACTAGAAGCTCATCGCTGAGTAGAGGAACGTGGGAATGTCTCGTCGTACTTGGTTGATCTTTCCGGTGGCGTTGATCGCCTTTGCTGTACTGGCAAGCCTCGCGGCTGTCGTGGGCAACGTCGTGAGT
>CALMZT010000570.1 GCA_937870805.1 uncultured Chloroflexota bacterium | reverse complement strand
GATGGATACGCTGCTCGGCGAAAACAGCCCGCCAGCACTGCTACGCGAGATACAAAAACGTCATTTTGGTTCAGGGGCATTTGTACTGCATTTGGGGGTACGTGCTGATACGCTGCCGCGTAATTTGTCCGATCATCATCAGATCATCACGTCGATGGACAGCGAATTAGGCGAAGGGCGCAGCATCTTTCTGTCGATGTCACCTGAGTGGGATGCCAGCCGCGCACCCGCCGGATACCGCGCTGTCACCGTTTCCACGCACAGTGCCGTTTGCCAATGGTGGGCGCTTCTGGAACACGACAAAGAAGCGTACTATGCCCAAAAAGCGGAATATACGGAGCGCATACTCAAAACTATTGAGTATGTTATTTCTGGTTTTCGGCGCAGCATCACTTTGACTCTACCGGGCACTCCCGTCACTTACAATTTCTACACCGGACGACACCTCGGTATGGTTGGCGGCTTCCCGCAAGCGTCGCTGTTCGCTGCCCGTGGACCACGTACTGGTATCGACAATGTACGACTGGTCGGCGACTCAGTCTTTCCTGGTCAATCCACCGCAGGCGTCACATTCGGCGCACTGCGTGTGGTCAATGATGTTCAACGTGCGCTCAAAGTACGACGCTTGGAAAGCACACAAAAGGTGCAGGCACAATGAACGCAAACCCCGATGCTAATCCAAGGGCAGAAAATTTGTCACAGTCTAATCGATACCTCATCCTATTTTTAACTGCTGCCAACCCATGACGCTTAAGCTGTATGTGAATTTCGCCACGTATCGAGGCTTTATATGGTTTTCAATCGAGACACACTGCGACAGTTTCTGAACATCGTCGGCTTTGCGTTGATGATTGTTGTCAATACACTTTCGCAAACATTACCCATCAACAATCAAACAAACGCCGACATCGCCAACCGCTATCCGATCTATTTCCTGCCCGCAAATTTTACCTTCAGCATTTGGGGCATCATTTACCTGGGCTTGCTGGCGTTTACGGTCTATCAAGCGCTTCCGTCTCAGCGCGAAAATCTGCTGCTCCGCCGTATTGGCTACTGGTTCTTCCTCACATGTTTACTCAACTCTGCGTGGTTGTTCGTCTATCAGTATGATCTTTACACGCTGAGTATGCTGCCGATGTTGATGCTGCTCGGTTCATTGATCGCCATTCACTTGAGATTAAATATCGGTAAAGTGCGTGTTTCTGCGTGTCATCATTGGCTGGTTCATGTGCCTTTCAGCATATATCTTGGCTGGATTTCAGTGGCGACCATTGCCAATGCCGCCTACGTGTTGTACGTCGATGCCGCATGGCGTGATCCAGCCAGCGGACAGATCGCGACGTTCGTCATGTTAGCGATTGGTGCGCTGCTAGCAGGGTTAATGCTCTTTGTGCGCAATACCCCTGCGTTCGCTTTTGTTGTGATCTGGGCATTCATGGGCATTTACGCACGACACAGCGCTGCACCGACCTTTACCACAGCACTGCCAGCAGATTTTATGACCTTAGCGGCGAGTGTAGGCACATTTGCCGCTGTCATGAGCGTGGGGGTGGGTGTGATCATCATCGTGTGGTTTTTCGTCAAAGGACGGAAGTTCGCATGAATAACAAGCGTTTAGTTGTCGGTGCGCAAGCTCCCGATTTGACACTCACTCATCAGCATGGTCAGCAAGTGCGCTTCAGCGAACTGTGGCGCAAAGGTCCAGTGTTCTTCAATTTTCTACGACATTTTGGCTGACCCTACTGTCGCGGTTGGTTAGCTCAGTTGGAGCTGCATAAAGCACAATTGGAAAGCGTAGGATTGCAGGTCATCGCCATTTCAATGGGTGAGCCGAAGCACGCACAGCGCTACTGTGGCAGGTTCGCGCCGCATATCGACTGCCTTGTGGACAATAGCACGAGAGCGTATGATGCTTATGGCTTATCACGCGGCGGTACGAAGGAGTTTTTGACGCTGAATAACGCGCTGCGCTTTAGTGAACTGGCCGCGCAAGGCATTTTTATAGGAGAAACGATTGGCGACCCGCTGATGATGCCCGGCTTCTTCATCGTCGATCAGAACGGCGTTGTGCGCTATACCTATTATGCCAAAGAAGCCTCCGATCATCCCGAAATGGCTGATGTGATTCGCGCCGCGCAATCATCGGCGGCACAGGGATAAATCGTGAACAGGTGTCCGCTACAAGAACGGACACCTGACGATACTACTTACGCAGTAAAAAGCGCAGCGCGTCCGGCAGACGCCGCGCCCACGAGTCCTCGTTATGTTCGCCATCTTCGTCTTCAATGTACATCAGGTTTTCACCGATGCGATAGCCTTTTGCCTCTAGCAGTTCGACCATCGACTCGATACTGGCAGAACGAGTGCCTATTGAAGTCGATTGCCTGATACGATTCATCCACTCCAAGCGTTCTTTTTTACCTACATCGACATAGATTTTGCCGGGCACATACGGTGCGTCGGCGATATACGGCACAATCGCGCCGCCCGCGAACCACAACGACGGACTCATCACGCCCGCAAAGCCGAAGCAGCGCTGGAAACGGAAGAACAGGTACAAGCTGATGAGACCACCCATCGACGAACCGATAATGCCGGTATCTTCGCCAGCGGGCAGTGTGCGGAAGTCGTCGTCAATCAGCGGCTTCACGGTGTTCAGGATGAATTCCCCGTATTGATCTCCCCTGCCTGCGCCGAAACGCTGGTTGTCGAACGGACCGTACTCGTGGATACGCTCGTGTTCCATGTTCGGCAAACCGACGATAATCGCCTCTAAACCTTCTTCAGATAAGGTTTGCATCGTCTCGTCCACATGCCATTCTCCGACGAGACTCGTCGCATGGTCAAACAGGTTTTGCCCATCGTGCATATAGATCACCGGATAGCACTTATCGCTGTGGGCATACGACGGCGGCAGATACACGAATAGATCACGATGGTTCTGCAATTGTGGACTGTATACGTCCTCCATCACGAGTACATCCCCGGTCACTGAATGCTCGTTTGGGTCTTTGTCTTCTAGATAATTACGCCACATATAATCCCTCTTGATAGTCTACATCCAACCATAAGTGAGGGATGAACGATAAACATATCACACACAATATCAGAAAATGATATGCGAATTGTGCCAGCGCTGTAAAAACTAAACGTGCGACAAATCACGCCGCGCCGATCAGGTTTTCCACGATGATGGACGAGGACAGCACACCGGGCAAACCAGCGCCGGGATGCGTCCCCGCGCCGACGAAGTACAGGTTATCAAAGTCCTCACTCTGGTTGTGTGGTCTGAACCACGCCGACTGTGTGAGTATTGGCTGTATCGAAAACGCTGAGCCAAGATAGCTGTTGAGCGTGTTCTGAAAGTGCAGTGGGTCGATGTGGTGTTCGGCAATGATGTTCGCTTGCAGATTGGGTAAATAGTTATCTTCGAGAAACTGCATGATCGCATCGCGGTATGGCTTGGCGGCTTTTGTCCAATCAGTGCCGGAACCGAGATGTGGCACGGGTGACAGCACATAAAAACCCTCACATCCCTCCGGCGCAATCGTGGAGTCAGTGATCGTCGGCATGTGCAAGTACAGCGAAAAGTCTTCAGCAAGCCGCTGCTTATTGAAGATGTCGCTCAACAGTCCCTTATAGCGTTCGCCCAGAATAATATTGTGATGCGCCAGTGGTGTATCGGTGTAGCGTCGCTTCGTGCCAAAATAAATGACGAACAGCGACATGCTGTAATTCATACGTTCAATTTTGCGATTGCTGAACTTGCGCCGATATTGTTCAGGAATCAGATTGCGATAGGTAAACGCAACGTCGGCATTTGATACCACATCATCGGCTTTATGAACTGTGCCATCTGCCATATGGATGCCTTTCACACGGTGTTTTTCGGTAATAATCTCTTTTACTTCAGCATTCAGGTGGATTTTGCCGCCGAGTTCCTGAAACAGCTTGCCCATTGCTGCCACCACTGCACCCGTACCTCCAATAGCGTAATGAATGCCCCACTCGCGTTCTAAATAGTGAATCATGGCATAAATCGACGGCGCATCGAACGGATTGCCGCCAATCAGCAGCGGATGAAATGAAAAGCAGCGGCGCAAAAACTCGTCTTTGACGAATTGTGACGCATAGGTATACACGCTGAGATACGATTGCATTTTGATGAGATCAGGCGCGACTTTCAGCATGTCGCTGAAATGCAGGAACGGCTTATCGGCAAGCTCGACAAAACCCTTCTGGAAGATCGCTTTCGTCGTCGCCATAAAGCGCTGGTAGCCGTTGCGGTCTGCGGCGTTCCACTGTCCAATCTGGTCGAGGATGAACTGTTCATCGCCATTATAGTCGAAGCATCGACCTTCGTGGTTGAAGATACGATAGAATGGATCGCACGCGACCATCTGGAAATAATCTTCGCGGCGCTTGCCAGCAGCTTTCCACAGATCGTCAAACATGAAGGGCGCAGTGATGACAGTTGGTCCACCGTCAAACTTAAAACCATTGACTTCATAAACATAAGCTCTACCGCCGAGCTTATCGCGTTTCTCGAAGATCTCGACATCATGCCCTTTAGCAGCGAGGCGGATTGCCGCGCCCAAACCGCCGAAGCCGCCGCAGAAGACCATCGCGTTCGAGTTGCTGCAACAGCGCGACTGGCGCGTGCCGGATCGCGTCGTCGTCCCCGGCGGCAACCTCGGCAACTCGTCGGCGATGGCGAAGGGCTTCAAGGAACTGTTCGACCTCGGCGTGATTGA
>CALMZT010000569.1 GCA_937870805.1 uncultured Chloroflexota bacterium | reverse complement strand
GCATCAGCGGCAGCGCGCTCAACAGGCACAGCGCCGCCAAACCCTCGAAGAAATAGCGCGTGCTGTACAGCTGGGAGCCAATCCAATAGGTCATCTGCGTAACGACAATCGTCAGTGGCAGCGCCATCAGCAGCCACGTCCAGCGGGCGCGCGTATCATTCCAGAACATCACCGGGACATTAATCCACAGCAGCGCGCCAATAATCCACGCCCACGCGAACTGCGGATTTTGCAGCACCTCCGCGCCCGCGTTAATCGTGCGCACCAATACAATCACCGTGATAGACCACCAGCAGATTACAGGCAGCACGCGCCTGCCATAGCCTACCCAAATCCCGAACGGCAGCAGCACCCAACTGACTCCCCACACCGGGAAATAATTCGACTGCGTGCGTACATGCTCTTGCAGATCGGGCGTGAACGGGGCAAGCTGCGGCAGTTCCCCGTCTTGGATGTCAAACGGCGTCACCTGCCAGCCGAATAAGTCCGCCGCCGTTAACGAGAGATCAAAGCGCGCGTGACGAAAACCTTTTTCCAGCGTGTGGATGTTGCGTCCTGCGCCTTCGCCGTAGCCCACGCGATCATACGACCATACCAGCGTATACAAATTCCTGAACGGATCACCCGTCGCTGCATAGTTAAACACAGGAATCGCTAAGCTGATGACCATCGCCACTAACCCCAACACCACCAGCGGACGCAGCATCACCACCAAAGCCCCGACTCGTTCTCTCAAAGTTATATCTGTTCTCTGAGTATTCTCTTGGTGTCCTTGGCGTCCTGGCGGTTCAATGAATGCCCGTATCAGCTTGCCAATGCTCCACATCGCAAATGGAAGCGCCAGCGCAATCGCTGTCAGCGGACGGCTGATCGCCACCATCCCCAGCGCGAAACCTGCCACCAGCGCCCACAGAATCACATGGCGACGTTTTGTGCGTGTGCGTTCCATGCGCCAGTAAGCGTACATAAACAGCACCGTAAAGCACAGTGCTGACGTATGATTCATCAGTGTTGCGTTCAGCAGCAGTGCCATTGGTGAAAACGCCAGCAGCGCCGCAGCAATCAAGCCCACATCTTCGTCAAATACCTCGCTCCCCAAGCGGAACACCAGCGCCACTGTCAGCCCCGCGAAAAAGGCATTGACGATCCACGCCTGCCCCATGCTCACGCCCAACGCCAGCAGCAGCGGCCATCCAGGCGTGTACTTGCCGAAGCGCACCGATTCGCCACCGGGCGGCGTGTAATCCAGCACGAACGGCATCCAGAAAGCACGGCGCGGCGACGGCGACGCCATCACAATGTCGCCATGTTCAAAAACCTTCGCCTGAAACAGATATGCCACTTCATCTTCGAGATGCGGCAGCCGTTCAAACACCGCGCGGCTGATGAACGCCGACATGAACACCGCGAAGAACACCAACAGGAGCGCAGCGAATGTGTGGAAACGTAGGGGAGTCGTCATTTTCTGTGTCATGGCGCGGCATTATACTACAGAGAAATCAGCTTGTGGCGCGTGAAAGTGGGCTTTCGTAGTAAAATAACTTCCTAATCAGATGAGGTCAAATACCATGAGCAATTTCACATTAGATGTTCCCGACGATGTAATGGAAGCCGCCCGCCAAATTGCCCAGGCTACCGCACAGCCCATTGAACAAGTCTTACTGAGTCGCTTGAAAACCGCACTCCCTCTGCCCGTTCTGCCGCCTGATGAGGAAACAGAACTTGAAGCCCTCAAGTATCTTTCCGATGATGCGTTGTGGACAATTGCCCGCGAACAAATGCACGACGACTTGCAGGTACAGATGCGCGAGTTGATGGACAAAAACTCGCTGGGAACGATTTCTCCCGACGAATACAAACAACTGGAGACGTTGGTGGATAGGGGGCAGCGTTTGATGCTTCGCAAGTCCGAAGCCGCCGCAATTTTGACGCGGCGTGGGTACAAGGTGACGCCAAAGGATTTAGCTGCGCGTGAGTAAAATGTCGTGGGCTGCGGCGAAGCGGCTTGTTCATGAGCGTGCCAATAGCTGTTGTGAATACTGCCAAGCCTGTGAATATAATACCGGACAGCCAATGCACGTTGAACATATTGACCCCAAAGGTGGGGATGGCACTGAAAATTTGTGCCTCTCATGCTCAAGTTGTAATCTCATCAAAACGACAGCGACTTCTGGACAAGATCCTGAAACGGCGAAGCTGTACCCCTGTTTAATCCCACACAGCACTGGCATGAACACTTTGAATGGATTGATGGCGGTTTGCGTTTATTGGGTAAAACTTCTGTTGGCAGAACAACAATTGAACGCTTAAAGATGAACCAAAATCGTCTTGTGAGAGCGAGAGGCAATTGGATTGCAGCAGGCAATCATCCGCCGATGTTGTAGCAGCGTAGGGGAGTCGTTAGGGCAATTGCATCAAAATCGTGAATTGGGTCAAGGAAGGTCAGAAACGTCATTGTAGGGGCGAACCTGTGTGTTC
>CALMZT010000568.1 GCA_937870805.1 uncultured Chloroflexota bacterium | reverse complement strand
CGACATTGCCGTTTGCGTCCTCTACCGTGCGGAAGATGGTGGTGATGTCGACGCCGGGATACCAGGCGCTGCCGTCGAAAGGCGTCAGGAACAGCGTCCAGGGCAGCGTCATCACGCAGACGAGCAGCAGTGCCATCTGAATGTTGCGGGCGATGTTGCCTTTGCGTATCAGCAGATAGATCGTGCCTTGACCGAGCCAGGGGGCAGTTGCGAGTGCGCCTGACCAATAATACAGCCCGAAGAACAGCGGACTCCAGATGAACGCCAGCACCACTTGACTAAACACGCCGAGGCAGTACAGCGCTAAGCCGATGCCCCAGGCGAGCAGATGCGGAGCAGGATGTCCTTCGCGGCGTTTGTCCCACCAGCGTTTGAGTACGATTGCCGCGAAAATGCCGCTGATGAGCGTCGAGATCACCGAAAACACCAACGCGGGTGTCAGGAATTGCATGGCGAAATCCTCAAAAATCTGAGTAAATCTATATATTGTGAATGATAACACAAAGGATGGATGCGACACATAGGCGACAGTTTATTAGAGACACGGTTGCTGAAGATTGAGCGAGAGATGGGAACGCACCGCACGGATAAATGAGGCTGACGAACGCGCAGTGTTGTTCAAAAGCACGGTGTCGTGCAGGGCATAGAAATCCACGCCTTATAGCGCTCATTTTGATTTTGCATCCAATACTCTAACTGCTTGACGATGTTCTCAGACCTCTAAACGTGGACTCAAGATTTGACGCCTGTGCATTGATTGCAGCGTGAGCCAAGTTTATACTGAACGTTAATGATGTCATTTTTTGCTGTGATTCCTTGTTTATCAGAATCACGGGTTAGTTTGGATGAAGGAGTTCACATGGTTGCAGCACCTACCGCCGGAAAAGGCTTACAGGGCGTGGTCGTCGCCGAAAGCAGCACGAGCCTTGTCGATGGCGAACATGGACGTTTAGTATACGAAGGCTACAAGATTGAAGACCTGGCGGCGAACGCGCTGTTTGAAGAAGTCGTCTTTCTGCTGTGGAATCACCGCCTGCCCAACGCGCAGGAATTGGAAGCGCTGCGCCTCGAAATCGCCAGCAGTGCCGGGCTGCCGCAGGAGGTCATCGACCATCTCAAGCGCTACCCACTGAAAGCTGACCCGATGGTGGTTTTGCGCACCGCCGTTTCGCTGCTCGGTTTATATGACCCTGATGGCGAATCGATGCAGCCCGACGCTGTGCGTCGCAAAGCTGTGCGCCTGACGGGGCAGCTCACGACCCTGTGTGCGGCATGGGATCGCATTCGCAAGGAGCTTGAACCTGTTGCGCCACGCAGCGATTTGACGCTGGCGCAGAATTTTATTTATATGCTGACGGGTGGCGAACCCGACAGCACTGCCAGCGATGCCATCAACACGTATATGGTGCTGCTGGCAGAACACGGCATGAACGCCAGCACGTTCACCGCGCGTGTGATTACGGGAACAGGCTCAGATATGCATAGCGCTATCGTTGGCGCAATTGGGGCGCTCAAAGGTCCGTCACATGGCGGCGCGAATGCCGAAGCGATGGAACAATTCGTCGAAATTGGTAATCCTGAGAACGTGGAAAACTGGTTCAACACGCAGATCAAAGGCAAAGACCGCCGCATCATGGGTATCGGGCACCGCATCTATAAGGCGCTTGACCCGCGCGCAGCGATTTTGAAGGAACATGCGCGCGCCCTGGCGAAAAGCACAGGCAACGAAAAGTGGTTCCTGATTGCGGAAAAGCTGGACGATCTGGCGCGTTCGGATGAGTATTTTGTGCAGCGTAAACTGTATGCCAACGTGGATTACTACAGCGCGATTTTACTGTACACCATCAATCTCGACATCGATATGTTCCCGCCGCTGTTCGCCAAAACGCTGCGTGATCTGAAATTGCAAGTCGAGCGCGAAACGCCGATCATGGCTTACAAAACGGATGGCATGAGCGGCCATACCCCGCCGCCACCCCCGGCACAAAATGCGCCCCCCGATGGAGTATCCATTGTGCAGGTCAATGACCAGCGTGGCATTGAGATGTGGTGGTATGTGTGGCGCAATGCCTTTTATGATGTGCTGTCACTTGGTGTCGAACCGCTGTTTGTCGGGCGTGATATGGCGGCGGTGGCATTGGGGCAGCAGTTGGATTTCCTGGCCTACCGGCACGGTGATCCCATCGGCGTGGCAAGGCTGAGT
>CALMZT010000567.1 GCA_937870805.1 uncultured Chloroflexota bacterium | reverse complement strand
ACTCAACGGGCATTTTGCTCAGGTGTTCAGGGAGTTCAACACAAAGAGGTTCATTGCCCCGTGCCAATGACAGAAGAAGACACCCCGCTTTCAGCCGCATAGCCGTATGCTTCCAAACAGTTGTGCGAAAGTATTTGCGTTTGTGTGGATAATGCGCTCCATCGTTCCGATTGGCTTTAGCGGTCTTGCAGGCTTTCGAAAATCCCTGTTGCGCGGCATCTATGCTGTGGGCATGGAGTAATGGTGGATGATTGCGATTGAGATAATCGTTGTATCGCTCTTGGGCTTTAGGGGAGAGCCAAATACCTTTCTTGCGATAGATACGATAATGTTCAACCAACACTTGAGAATAGATACGCCCACTTTCGGAATTGAGTGCATCAGCGATTTCACGCGGTAAATGGCTGGCAAAATAGACGGTACGAAGGGTAGAATTGCTCACGCTCTAACGTCCTCAACGGTTGGAGAGCCGACAGATGCTTCAACATCGTGGTCGGCAACCTCTGTTAGTATACCCTATTCACGCTCAAAAAAACCAGTGTGCAGTACGACTGAAGCCAAAAGCGCCTAACCCCTGCCACGCAAGTGGCGTGGCTTGTGGCGGGCTAAAGCCCTAAAATGTCAAATCCACGCCTTGAAGAGGGTTTAGATAGGTTTTTAAGGTTTCTGCTGCATCTCAACAAAAACTTCATCCGTGTAGCTGCGCTGAGCCGTAAAAGTCTTTCAAGCCCTTTCAGCGGGCTTGCTTCCCCCACGTAACATTCCCTACGCGCGTAAACTTTCTTTTGACAATTTCTCAACACTTAGTTAAACTTTTTCTAGCGTTCAAAATTGTTTTTGAAGGAGTGTTAACAGTGGCAGATATTCTCGCTCGCAGCGCGATTCCCAATGAGCACAAGTGGAACGCCGAAAGCGTCTTCCCCTCACAGGATGCGTGGGCAGCCGAACTCAAAAGCGTCAGCGAAAGTTTAGGCGAACTCGCGAAATTTCAGGGGCGGCTGGGCGAAAGTCCGCAAACATTAGCCGATTACGTGGAAGCGTCCGAAAACCTACTCAAGCGCGCGCTCACGGTACTTTTTTATGCGCAGATGTCGCAAGCCTGTGATACAGGCGACATGACCGCCGCAGCAATGTCAGGTCAGGCAAACACCTTACTGGGACAAACGTTGGCGGCGCTCTCGTTCCTCGACCCTGAACTGCTGACAATTGGCAAAGACAAGCTCGACCAGTGCATCAACAGCGAACCGCGCTTGGCTGTCCTCCGCCAATATGTCGATAACCTGTTGCGCAAGCAGGCGCATGTGCGTTCCGGCGAAGTTGAGGAACTGTTAGGGCTGGTGCAAGATCCTTTCGGCATGGCGCAGAATACTTATACGGTACTGATGGCAAGTGACATGCGGTTCAAGCCAGCAAAAGGCAGCGATGGGCAGGAGTATCCGTTAACGCAGGGCACGATCAATACACTACTCAGTAGCTCTGATCGTGAAGTGCGTCGTACAGCATGGGAAAACTATGCCGACCACTACCTTGCTCTCAAGAATACCATGACCAGCAATCTCACGCTGTCAATCAAACAGGACGTGTTCATGGCGCGCGCCCACCGCTACAACACGGCGTTGGAAGCCGCGCTCTACGAACCCAACATTCCCGTCGAAGTCTTCCACAACCTCATCAACACCTTCAAAAAGAATCTTCCCACCTGGCACAAGTATTGGCGCGTGCGGCGTCAGGCGTTGGGTGTCGATACCCTGCACCCCTACGACATCTGGGCGCCGCTGACCAACGATAACCCGCAAGTCAAATACGATGAAGCGGTAGAATGGATTTCCGAAGGACTAAAACCGCTCGGCAGCGACTACGTAAACACGCTGCGGCGCGGCACGCTGCAAGATCGCTGGGTTGATATTTACCCCAATCAGGGCAAGACGCAGGGCGCGTTCTCATACGGTTCACCCGGCACGTTCCCCTTCATCATGATGAACTACGACGACGATTTGGGCGCGATGAGCACGCTGGCGCATGAACTCGGTCACTCCATGCACTCTTATCTGACGTGGCAGCACCAGCCGATCATGTATTCCCAGTATTCAATGTTTGCCGCCGAAGTCGCCTCCAACTTCAATCAGGCGCTCGTGCGCGACTATCTCTCCGGCC
>CALMZT010000566.1 GCA_937870805.1 uncultured Chloroflexota bacterium | reverse complement strand
GGGCTTGCGGCATCCGCGCGAACAGCGTGAAAACCGCCAGTAAGGTGACGAGACAAAGTAAGAGACTAATCCTGCGTTTCATGGTAAAATCTCCTGGTTACTATTTAGGTACAGAAATGTGCCGGTAGGGTCGGGCTGCCACCCGACTCTTACTCTTTTTAACTTCGTTTCAAATTCGCTCCTTTCTGGCCCGGTGGGCTATATGAAATAAGTGGTCTCAACAGAATTCACGTCAGATAAGCTGACGCCTTTCTGATTGATCGTAAGCCGTCCCCACAACCTTTTATCGAAAAAGCGCCGACCAATGTTGCGTGCTTCCCCGCACGACCAATTCCAGCGGTGGCAACTGACGAGCTACAACATTGTCAGGAGCAGTGAGCATATTCAGCAAAAGCTGCATACCGAGGTATCCGCTTTGTTCGAGATGCTGTCTCACGGTTGTGAGGCCGATATAGCGACTCAACTGCACATCGTCAAAACCGATGACGGAAATGTCTTCTGGCACCCGCAGCCCTGCCTCGCGGATCGCCAGAATACAGCCAACTGCCTGTATATCGGACATCGCAAAAATGGCGGTGGGTGGTTCCGGCAAGGCTAAAAGATGCTCTGTGAGCCTGTGCGCAGTGTCTTCGCCATGCGCTCCCAGGCAGACATATTCTGAATGATACGGTATGCCATACTCCTTTAGCGCGGAGAGGTAGCCCTCGTAGCGTAATTCACTCGTTGGAAAGCCATAGATGTTGGGGAATGCATCACCCACATAGGCAACGCGACGGTGTCCAAGTTCCAACAGGTGCTGCGCTGCCACATAGCCGCCATGCCTGTTGTCCGGGCTTATGCAGTTCAACGCCTCTCCGCACGCATCGCTTAATGTGACAAACGGGATACCCGCCTGCGTTAGTAAATCTCGCTGGTCATCGGAAACATTTAAGGTAGCAATCAGCAGTCCATCGACTGTGGCCTGTTCGACCATCGCCAATAACTGCTCGTGGTATCGTTCCGGCTCGCTCACATTGTAGAGGACGAGATTGAAGTCATTGTCTTGATGGTTGAGTGCCAATTGCATCCCGCGCAACCGCTCTACAAAAGAAGGGTGCGTGATAAAAGGCATTATCGCGCCGATGTTGCGATGTTGAATCCCCGTTGAAAGCTGCCGCGCAACCTTGCTGCGTCGGAAGCCAAGCACACGGATCGCACTCAGAACCTTTTCCTGCGTTTCCGGGCTGACCCGTGTACTGTTATTGAGAACGCGGGATACAGTCCCTACGCCGACTCCAGCAGTCCTGGCGACATCGTAAATTGTTGGATTAGGCATGAAAAAGCCTCGACAAATCTCAGTACACCAATCCTGCTTGGAAGCGCTTCCACTCATAAACCAATGGTAAGCCGCTTTTGTATAGCTGTCAAGTTTTCCGGCACATAGTAAGGGCGAAGTTATGCAACATGACACATTCTTCAAATTCCTCTGTATTGAGGATTTATCGGCATGAGACCCTGATAGGTAATTCAAGTTTGTTGACAACTCGCACTATTTCTGATAACGTTATCAGATAACGTTATCAGAAAA
>CALMZT010000565.1 GCA_937870805.1 uncultured Chloroflexota bacterium | reverse complement strand
TTAGCAGAAACTACTAACATCCCGACGCT
This sequence comes from uncultured Chloroflexota bacterium, assembly GCA_937870805.1. Lineage (GTDB taxonomy): Bacteria > Chloroflexota > Anaerolineae > Aggregatilineales > Phototrophicaceae > JACAER01. The sequence continues at coordinate 6,728 of CALMZT010000565.1, read as the reverse complement.
TGCAAGGACTGAGCTTCAAATCTCGCAGAATGACGACGGCGTGTTTGTGCTCAACGGCGGCGCGACCATCACACAAAGCGACATCCTTGCTTCTAACGGCGTGATTCACATCATCGACGCGCTGCTCATCCCGCCCGCGCAATAAATAGTGATTGGTTATTCGTTGTTCGTTATTGGTTTAAGGAAACCTGGGCGCAACAGGTAAACGCAGCGGCGGCGCTCCTACATCAATCTCCCGCACAATTTCCTGTCAAGCACAGATCAATAACGAACAACTAAAAACGAATAACCAACAACCAATAACTAAAAACCAACAACCAACCTCTTCACCACCCCGTCACCGCCGGAATCACCTCCTTTGCAAACATCTCCAACGGCGTGATCTCATGCACATGTGCGAAGTTGAAGATCATATGCTGGATACCAAGGTCAGCGCCTTGGCGACAGTGCGCCACGATGTTGTCAGCGGTCATATGCGGCAGGATGGTGCCGAGCGTCGTCTTTTCGATCTCCTCATAGGGACGCCCCAGCGCTTCACAGTGCTGCTTGAGAACGTCTAACTTCTGCGCGACCCTATCCCAGCCCATGCCATCGAACAGGTTGCAGGCGTCACCGTATTGTGCCACCATACGCAGCGTCTTCTTTTCGCCTGTGCCGCCAATCATGATCGGGGGATGAGGCTTGGTGATCGGCTGCGGGCTGTTCAGCGTTTCGGCAAGCTGGTAATGTTTGCCATTGTATGCCCCAACGTTGTCTGACCACATCTGAAGAATGATTTGCAGCGTTTCTTCAAGCCGCTCAAAACGTTCCTTGACTTCCGGGAACGGCACGCCGAGTCCTCTTGCCTCACGATCAAACCACGCCGCACCGATGCCCAGATACGCGCGCCCACCAGACAACACATCCAGCGTGGACACCGTTTTCGCCAGAATGCCGGGGTAACGATAAACCACGCCTGTCACCAGCGCGCCGAGCTTGACTTTCTCAGTGAGTCCGGCGAAGTAGCTCAACGTGGAATAAGCCTCTAACATCTCATTCTCCGGCGGTCCCGCAAATTCAATCTGAAAGTGGTGATCCATCACCCACACGCTGTAAAAGCCGCCTTCGTCTGCCGTCTGCACGATGTCTTTCAAAATATCGCGCAGCGCAGGCGAGCTCGGATACGTAAAACTGGGAATCTGCAAGCCGATACGCATATTCCATCCTTATTTGACTTTAAGAACAACAATTGGGGTATTCAAAACGTCGCGTGGATTATAAGCTACAGCAGCAGCTTTGCCACATACTTCTGGCTAGGTGCTCTCTAAACTTGCTCGTTACTCATTGCTTCAACCTATGAAACTCACAACCCTCCACCCCATCCCACCCTACAACTTCCCGCTGATCCTCAATCTGCTGTCACGCTATCACGTTGCCGTCGATCTCAGCCGCAGCGATCACAACGAATACTGGCGCACGCTGCGCATTGGAGAAAACCTGGCGCTCGTCCGCGTCACCAACGCGGGCACAGTGGACACACCGCAGTTGGATGTTGACCTCATGGTATCATACGGTGAGCCAGATCACAGCGCCGTCGTGCAAATGGTGCAGCACATTCTCAGCACAGATGTGGACTGGCAGCCTTTCTACGCTTATGCGCGCCGAGATACACAGTTATGGAACATCATCGAGCCAGTCGTCGGCATTCGTGTCGTCCGTGCCGCCAGCGCCTTTGAAGCTCTCGCCACGACGATCATCGAGCAGCAGATCAGCCTGCGCGCTGCGCACAAAGCCTTGCGCTGGCTTGCGCAATGGGCTGGCGAGAACCTATTTTACGGCGAACCTTTATACGCTTTTCCAAAGCCCGCGCAAGTCGCCACTGCCACCATCGATGAACTGCGTCCGCTGAAAATCACCTTCAAACGTATGGCGCTGCTCATCGACGTAGCACGCCGCACTGCCTCCGGTGAGCTTCCGTTGGAGCAAATCTGCACCTTGTCGCCCCATGATGCCTACCGTGAATTGCAGAGCATCAAAGGTATCGGACACTGGACGGCGGCGCTGACGCTGATTCGCACGCGCGGCGACCTGCCGTTCGTGCTGCACAACGACGTAGGCTTGCAAGCAGCGGTCAACACGTCCTACTTCAACTTGCCAGCGCGCGCCACACCGGAAACCGTGATTGAGGTGTTTAATCGTTATGGAGAATTCGCGGGCTTAGCCGCCGAGCATGTGGTGATGCGCCGCGTGCTGGATTTTTTCTAGTCGTTAGCAATTAGCTGTTAGCTATTAGCCAAAAAAGTAGTCGATGCACACTATAAACCGAGTTTTTTCTTTGCTGCTTTGAATTCTTCGTCTGTGAGCAAACCCTGAAGTTTCATTTGTACTAAACGTTCAAGTTGAGCAAGGAGATCGTCGCCGTTAGCTGGTTTTGAAATGGTTGAAGCTGGCTTGAGTATATTCCAGGCTTTGATTTTGTCACCAAGATAATCAACAAATTCCTGCAATTCACCGCTTGAAACGTAACTTTGGAAAAAAACCTTGAAGACTTCTCCACTTGCTGAAGTAGTCGCTAAGTCCAGAATAACACACCCGCTTTAATAGCACTTCCTTTGATGAATTGTGCATTACGAATGTTGCTGTATGAAAACTCTTTATATTTAGGGGCTGAACTTGAAGAAAAAAGACCTCCTACCTCTATGACACCAGTAAAAAAGAGTCTTTTATTCGTACACCACAAATAACCAATTATTGACGACGTAAAGTCCTCGAATTGAGCGTGTGTGTATGCTAAATTTTCTGGCACTTCATCACTCTGCGAAAATTCTATTGCAAAATGAATGTATTTACCTTTATCCTCAAAAAATCGATCTTTGTCAGACTGTTTCCAATTTTTTCGCTGCACAATTTGCTTTAGCGCATCAGTTATCGCTTGCTCTTTACCACTCATAGTTACTCCCTAGTTTCTAACATAACAGCGAATCGCTAAAAGCTAACGACTTTCCACCACCGCCCGCAGCCGATGCTCCAACTCGCTCAACATAATCGCCGTCGCGCCCCACACCTGATGCCCGTTCACCGCATAGTACGGAATATCCACCAGCGTACCGTTAAAATCGCGCGTCTCCGTGCGCTTGATGCTGTGGTCGAGCAAATGGCACAGCGGCAGTGAAAACGCCTCTTCGACTTCGGCAGGGTTCGGTGTGACGTGCGGCACAGTGTCCATCGCCGCCACCACCGGATGCACTTCAAAATGGCTCGGCGGGATATAAATCGGCGTCAGTTCGCCCAACACCGTCATCGGCTGGTCGCAAATGCCCAATTCCTCGCACGCCTCGCGCAGCGCCGTCGCCGTGAACGATTCGTCGTTGGGATCACGCTTGCCGCCGGGAAAGCTGATCTGCCCGCTGTGATCGCGGATATTGGCGGTGCGCCGTGTCAGCAGCACGCGCAGTTCATCTTCGGGATACAGCAGCACCAACACACCCGCCTGTCGCGGCGGCGTCTCTGGCGGCGGGCGAAAATTGCGCGGGTTGGGTGCCATATGCAATTGCGCAACCTCCGCATCAAACTCGCTGAGGTTCAACGCCGCGCGCACATCATCAAGAGTAATCACTGACATCAATCAATTCCGTTGGCATATTTGGGAGCTTCTTACACAGGCTCAAACAGCCTATCACATATTCATTGCAACGTTGAGAGCATCAACAGCGCGTCTTGCTCCCCCTCTCCATGCGCCTACAACTTTGGCTTCTCGTCATTTCACCGCAATGGAGAGGGGGTTGGGGGGTGAGGTTCTACAAACTCATTGCTCATTGCTCATTGCTGATGTATCCACGCCCTCCAACCACACATGCAGATAATGGTCACGGCGCGTATAAATCTTGCCTGCTGTCACAGACGGTACTTCCTCACTCCTGGGAATCAGCGCAAGCCGCAGCTTATCCGTGCGCGGCTGTCCGGCTTTTATCCACGCCGATACGCAGTTTTCCATCGCCATGAAGGCATCAGCGCCCGCGTAGCTGTGCGAACTGCCCATGCCATTAAACGGCACGAAACACGCGCTGCCCTGCGTGATGAGTCCGAAGCCGCTGCCTTCCATGCCATACGATTGGCGGTTCAGGCTGTACGTCACGAAGAAATAACCGGGCGGTGAATGCAGCATCAGAAAAGGCAAAAAGCCATGCCAGTAATCGCTCGAACTCAGCGGTGTGCCCAGATAATATTCATCATGATCGGCAGACAGCAGGGTATGCAGCGCCGCCGTATCAATATGATCGACGGTATCAGCAGCAAGCGTCAAATCGCTGCTGGTGATGCGTGTCGTCACTACCGGACCAGCGGCAATCCCACGCAGCGGCACAAAACCGCACGGCACGTTATCGGCGCTGTACAGCGTGCCATCTTCCTGTGGATGGAAGGCGCAGCTAATCTGAATGCCATCGACCCAGATTGGCGCGACGATGATGCCGTCATCTTTAAGCTGTTTCGTCCATGTCGGCGGCACATCCCAGATGCCGACAGTAGCGATAATACGATCATAGGCAGCACGCGGCGCGTAACCCTGTGCGCCGTCGCCATGCACTACGCTCACGGTGGAAGCGTGTGCGCGCGCCAGATGATCCATCGCTTGATTTGCCAGATCGCGGTCAAGTTCGACAGAAGTGACTTTGCCAGCGCTGCCGACAAGGTAAGCCATGATCGCCGCGTTGTAGCCCGAACCCGCGCCGATTTCCAACACGTTATCGCCGGGTCGCAGGTCTAACTGCCGCAGCATCAGCGCCATCATGCTCGGCTGGCTGGAGGAACTAATCACCACGCCATCCAGCGTGCGCTTGATCGGCACGGCTTCGTCAGCATAGGCTTGTTCGACAGTTACGCCGGGTAAAAAAGTATGGCGTGGCACGGCGAGGAATGCCGCTTCCAGGCGCGCATCCAGTAAATCGCCTCGTTTCTTGAGTGAATCGACCAGCGCGCGCAAGGCTTTTTTATGCTGCATAAGAGCTAGTCCTTGAAAACGTTGCGTTTCTGTCCTACACTTTGTCTCGTGAGACGTTCTCACACCGATACAATAGGCGGCTTTCTCATTGGCTAATGCCTTTCTTGCAAACACCACGCACGCTCGGTGTCCGCAAGAGATGGGAAAGTTGAAAGTGTAAGCGGGAAAGTCGGTGCGCTTCTGCGCGTACAACATTACCCAAATTCACTTGGCGGGAGTCTATGGTCTCCGTTTACTACAAAGCTCAGAATTGCAAAGTTTAGAAGTTACGCAGTTGAGTTCATGGACAGTGGGTTTAAACCCACTGTTCGAGCACAGGTTATTGGTCAACTGCGTAAGTCCTAAGTTTTGAGTAACCATCGAACCACGCTCGGCGCTTACGCAGCGAAACACCTGCTTCTGCGCCACTGCGGCGTGTGGTCTTGACACGTCCGCGCTCGTCAATGTGAACTTGCCCCTGGCGCTGCAAACGCGCAAATTCTTCTGGCGTGATAACAGGCGCAGGCTCACCCCCCAGGCGCTCCAAGCGCTGATCCATGCTCAGATCGCCGCCGTTATCGCTGTCCACAGACGGCGCAGGCGGCGTGGGCACAGCAGCAGGCGGCGCTGATTGAACAGGTGGCTCGGCTGGCGGTTGTTCACTCGGCGTTTCAGGAGTCACAGGAGCTTCATCGCTCGTCGGCGTCGTTGGGGTTTTAGCTTGTTCATCCATAGGTTGCTGTCAGCGGCATCAACAGCCGCATCCCTCCTTGTTCTTCATTCTCTAACAGTATAACCGCGTTTTTTAATTCGCTACCGTAATTTTGGGGTAAAAACGCAGCTTATCGAGCAGCGCGTCTAATTTTTCCAGCAGCACTTCGGGTTCACCGTCGTTTAGCAGCGTATAGTCCGCCATCGCAATCGGACCGCCCTTCTCTAAACGCTCGATCTCCAAAAAGTCCCGTTCTTCGGCTTCTGCCAGTGTCAAAGGACGTTCGCCGCGCTTTGTCAACCGTTCGTAGCGCTTCAAACGCGAACTGATAATCGCGACCACGATCAACCCGCTATCGAATTCCGTGTGCAGTGTTTTGTACTCGCTGAAGCTGTACAGTCCGTCGATGACGATTACCGGATGGGTTTCCAGCGCCGCGTAGAGATGTGGCAGCGCCCGTTTCGCCATCACATCCATGCCCTCATTCTTGCGGAACTCTTCACGCACGATGCGCTCATTCTCTGGTGTGATCGGCAGCCCGCGCCGCACCACCTCATCCACCACGATCCCGCCGAAGCGAAATTGATAAAACCCACGCGCTTCCAGATGTTTGGCGCACAACGTCTTTCCAGAACCCGGCATTCCCACCAGTGCTAACGCACGCAGCGGTTTCGTAGACCTTTCCATCAAAACTGCATCCCTCGGCGTCGATTGAATATATCAGCGATTATACACGACTCGCGCGGGTTCTATAAGCGTTATACGGAACAAACAGCGCCAGAGTTGCGTCATTCAGAATATATAATCAAAAGAAAACGAATAAGCAAGGGTGTGGCGTATGCGCAGCTTACCGAGAAGTCGTGTGCTCATAATCACAGTGATCGTCGTCATGTTCGTGTGTGGTGTATTAAGCCTACCTGCAATGATTGGCAGGAATCAAGCGGGCGAGTCCTTTCAAACTGGATTTGACCAAGATGAGCAGCGCGCAACCCAGATCATCGTCGGTTCAACAGCAACCGCACTTTCGCTTGCATTCGGCGCAACGCCTGCCCCCACGAT
>CALMZT010000564.1 GCA_937870805.1 uncultured Chloroflexota bacterium | reverse complement strand
GAGTCGTTTGTTTTGGTTGACAACTACTCTACCTCAAAAGCCCTACATCCCTTCATTTTTGGCGAAGGTATTGTTCTTAACATATTTAATATACTCTATTAAACGCTTATCGACTTGTCATTCAGAATATAAATATTGTCGATATGTTGACGTCACTAAAATAAATTTTGTAGCACGCTGTCACTGTCGTTTTCACAACACACTCCCCTTACCGTAGCTCCCTAAGGTCAACTCGTCCCTCCCAAGGCGTTGCGCCGCGCAAGTGATAAGTACGTAGTTTTATCCTTAAGGAGGAGAGGAAATGAGAATTCTGCAAAATATACTTGGTAACTTTGTTGGAAGGGGTAAATTACCAAATTTACCCCCAGTTCGAGGCTGGTTCGCTCACGTATTCTATATTTGCGCCTCTTTTGTACATCCTCCTGGCACGAACGTTTTAAATTCGCTTTACTATAAAAAAGGCTATTTTATGAAACGAGCTAGTGGCGTCATGTTATTTCTCGTTCTCGCGTTGCTGTTCGCGTTACCCGCCGTTTATGCCGCACCGACTGTTATAGACACCATCTCTACTCCAGGTACACCCAAAAATGCCTATAATCCCGTTACAAATCGGCTCTATGCCACAAACTTTACCACGGACACGGTATCGGTTTTTGACGGTACAACCCACGCGCTGTTGGCAACTATCCCTGTAGGATCGCAACCCAACAGTATCGACGTCAATCCCCTCACTAATCGTGTTTATGTGGGTCATAGTCCGACGAGCTTCACCGAGGTCACCGTCATTGACGGCTCTACCAATACTGTGATCACCACTATAGATACAGGCACTGCCCAACAGTTGGATGATATAGCGGTGAATTCATTCACCAATCAGGTATGGGTAACCAGCCGCGACCCCGGTGGACGGGTAATCAAGATCGACGGCAACACCAATACCGTCCTGAATGTCCTAACTGTCGCGGCAAAGCCCTATACTATTGAGGTGAATACGACGACGAATCAAGTTTATGTGGGCCATCAATTTCAATCACAGTACACGATTATCGATGGTGTCACTAATGCTATTTCGCTGGGCGCGACCGTCGGAGCAGACATCGGAGGAATTGCTGTCAACGAGGCAATAGGACGGATTTACACATTCTCCGCCGTTACCAGCATACTTTCGGTCGTTGATGCGACAACCCATACCGTGCTTGCCAGCGTTCCATTACCCGGTGGACAGGGGGACGTTGTCATTAACCCCTTAATCAATCAGGTGTACGTGACGAGTCCATTTACGTCGGTTCTTTCGGTTGTCGATACCTTCACCAACACCGTCACAGCGACGGTTCCGCTAGCCGGTGTACCAAACGGCATGGATGTAAACCTCTCGGCTAATCGGGTTTATATCAGCAGTGTCGTCGCAAATGCGGTCTTTGTGGTTGGCGAGGGCGCGCCGCCCAATACAGCGACCAATACGCCCACCAACACCGCGACTAACACCGCGACCAATACGCCAACGAACACGCCAACGAATACGCCGACGGACACACCGACCAACACGCCGACGGACACACCCACCAACACAGCGACGAGTACACCAACGTTTACAGCGACCCGCACGCCAACGGCTACAGCGACCCGCACGCCAACGGCTACCCCTACAGCAGGTCAACCTTGGATATGCCATGTCCCGCCAGGCAACCCTGCGAATGCTCATGCCATTTCGCCTAACAGCAACAGCTACCCGGCACACCTGCGGCACGGGGATTTCCCCATCAGTGGACCCAATGATCCCGCTTGTGGTGGGTGAAGTTGATGATGATTAATTGATGAGATGGGCATAGGATTGTCGAGATTGAGGAATCAGTTGATGGGCACGTCTATCATATTGCCTTCACTGCCAACGATGGTAACGGAGGCGTTTGCGCGGGTGAAGTGCTCGTGAGTGTACCTCACAATCGAAACCGTCCTGCAATTGATGGCGGCGCACTGTACAACTCAACAATCCCATAGTAGTACATATCAGGAGACTGGCGGTGAGGAGTCGTCAGTCTCCTGATAAGGTCGGTACGATCAGAAGAGAAGGGACTTCTTGCGCGTCTTGTCCCCTAATCTGAACATCACCAGGCGCACATGGCGCCGCTACCCTCGACAACGCCGCTAGGAACTGCAAGCGCACATTGAGGCGACAGATCGGGTGCATTCGGAAATGGGGGCAGAAATTAAGCGACTGCCCAGCGTTGGTCAAAAGAACCGTCCATCACAGCCGAGC
>CALMZT010000563.1 GCA_937870805.1 uncultured Chloroflexota bacterium | reverse complement strand
CAGATCGCCGCGACAGCTTTTGCGGCAAGATGAGCGCCTGCAATAACCTGCACCAGTACAACATTCAGTACACTCTGACTTCACAGCATACGATGGATGCGACAAGCGACGCCTTCATGCGCGACTTAAAGCAGTTCGCGGCGACCTGCCGTGTCGTGCGTGGGATGCGTACTGCGCGCTTGGGCATGATGGGGGCGCGTCCAGAAGCTTTCAAGACGGTGCGCTTTAGCGAGAAGCTGCTCGATCACGCCGGAATCAGCGTCGAAACGCTTGATCTCTCCGAAGTGTATGGGCGCATCGGGCGGCTGGAAGACAGCGACGAACGGGTGCAAAATAAGCTGCGCGCGATACAAGCCTATGCGCGCACCAAAGATGTGCCCGAAGTCTCACTGTATCGCATGGCAAAGTTCGGTGTTGTGCTCGATGGCTGGATGGACGATAACGCGCTGGACGCGACGGCGGTGCAGTGCTGGACTTCGATGGAAGAATACTTTGGCGTTGTTCCCTGCACACTGATGAGCATGTCCAGCAACAAGCTCAACCCTTCGGCGTGCGAAACCGATATTGTCGGCGCATTAGCGATGCTGGCGCTGCAACTGGCATCAGGTAAACCGTCGGCGCTGGTCGATTGGAACAACAACTACGGGACTGACCCCGATAAAGCAGTCGTATTCCACTGCTCAAATCTGCCGAAAGATGTGTTTGTCGATGAGATTCCGGTGATGAACTATCAGGAGATCATCGCGGGGACTGTCGGCATTGAAAACACCTTCGGCACGATCTATGGGCGCATCCGCGAGAACCCTTTCACCTATCTGCGCATCACGACTGACGATTTCAACGGCACGATTCGCGCCTATGTGGGCGAAGGCGAGTTCACGAATGACCCGATTGATACCTTTGGAGGTTACGGCGTGGTGCGTGTGCCGCGCTTCCAGGAACTCTTAGCTCATATCTGCAACAACGGCTACGAGCATCATGTATCCATCAATCAAGCCCATGTCGCCAGCGCCATTCACGAAGCATTTAAGTATCTCGATTGGGCAACGTACTATCATCGCTAATCGGTACATTGTAGGGGCGCACCGACGTGTGCGCCCTGTTTAATTTCCATTTTGACATTCATAAGGTACAGATTATGCCCATCAAAATCGCCATGATCGGCGCAGGTTCAATCGGTTTCACACGCCAACTGATGCGCGACATACTGGCTGTCCCCGCGCTGGCAGATACCACCTTCGCACTGATGGATATTTCAGAACGCAACCTCGACATGGTGGCGCAGTTGTGCCAGCGCGACATCACAGCGAATCATCTGCCCGCCAAAATCGAGGCGACGCTAGACCGCCGCGAAGCCATTGCCGACGCCGATTACGTGATCTCCACAATACGTTACGGCGGCTTGGAAGCCTTTCAACTCGATGTCGATATTCCGCTGAAATACGGTGTCGATCAGTGCGTGGGCGATACGATTTGCGCGGGCGGCATCATGTACGCGCAGCGCACAATTCCCGTCCTGCTGGATATTTGCAAGGACATCCGCGAACTCGCCAAGCCCGACGCACTGTTCCTCAATTACACCAATCCGATGGCGATGAACACTTGGGCGTGCAACAAATACGGCGGCGTACAGACGATTGGCTTGTGTCATGGCATTCAGCATGGGCACGCACAAATCGCGGAATGTATTGATCTGTGGGCGAAGCGTGAAGGGTTGATTGCGCCTGATAAAACCGTTACGCGCGCCGATGTAGACATAATCTGCGCGGGCATCAATCATCAGACGTGGTACATCAAAATCCAGTGGCGCGGCATGGACATGGTTCCAAAAATGTTGGAACTGTTTGAAGCACATCCCACGTATCGTCAGACGGAAAAAGTGCGTATTGATGTGCTGCGCCGCTTCGGTTACTACAGCACGGAATCCAACGGTCATCTGAGCGAATATCTGCCCTGGTATCGCAAGCGCGTGGACGAAATTGCACAGTGGATTGATCTGTCGTCGTGGATTAATGGCGAAACAGGTGGTTATCTTCGCGTATGTACTGAAGGACGCAACTGGTTCGAGACCGACTTTCCGCGCTGGCTGGAGCAGGAGCCGCTCAACGTTGCCGAACACCAGCGCAGCAGCGAACACGGCTCGTACATCATCGAGTCGCTTGAAACGGGGAAAGTCTATCGTGGACATTTTAACGTCGTCAATCACGGGCACATCACCAACTTGCCCGATGGCTGTGTGATCGAAATCCCCGGCTACCTCGATACTAACGGCATCAACATGCCTGTCGTTGGCGCTTTACCGATGGCGTGTGCGGCGACGTGTTCCGCCAGCGTGCGCGTACAGGAAATGGCGATGGAAGCCGCCGTGCGCGGCGATGTGCTCCTGCTCAAACAGGCGATGCTGCATGACCCGTTAGTCGGCGCAGTATGTAATCCTGAAGAAGTCTGGCAGATGACCGATGAACTGCTGGTGGCGCAGGCGCAGTGGCTGCCGAATTACGCACACGAAATTGATGCAGCCCGCGCGCGATTAGCCGCGCATGAAGTCAATGGCACGCGCGTCAAACTCCGCGAAACGCAAGGCGCAGCCCGTTTGCCTACACGTACTGTTGAAGAATTGGCAGCAGTAAATCAGTAATCGTAGGGGAGCACCAACGTGTGCTCCCCGCTAGAGCTGATGATGCGTGGTTTTACGGACGGTTGCTTGAACTCTCGGTGACGTACAGGGTGCCGCCAATGCTGCCGCCTGCGTCAAACGTTCCAATCCACACATCGTACCTGCCGCTTGAGGGAGTGTTGAAGTCCAGCGTCGGGTTAAGCGTTCCGAAGGAATCATCGACGCATACGTAGCTGCCGCTCGGCGTATTGATAATCATCGTCGTGTCGCCGCTGCCGATGAAGTAGAAGCGCAGCAGGGGGAACGCACCACTGGTGTAGTTCACACTAAAAGATGGCGCAGAAGTGGTGTATCCCGTGCAGCCTCCGCCCAGATAACTTGCAGATGCAGGACCGCCGGCGGTGATCCCCACTGTGAAGGGGTCAGGTATAAAGCCGGAGGTTAAAGCTGTCGAGCCATAGACAGCCGGCAGCGAGAAGTTCAGTGTCGGTGCTGCGCTTGGCGTTAATGTCACCGTTGCGGTTGGTGTCGCAGTTCCCGTTGAAGTGGCTGTCGCGGTTGCGGGAGTGCCTGTTCTGGTTGCTGTCGGTGTTACCGCGCCGCTGGGTGTCAGCGTCACCGCAGGCACGCTTCCACACTGCCCGCCAAGCCGCACGACGGTTCCCGAAATCCAGCCAACAATCCCGTTCACATTCACTTGATACCATGAATTATCGGGCAGTTTTCCAACTACTGCTGCCGTCGTGTTGCCGGGAAGTTGTGTTGCCACGCTGAAGTTCGTGCCGGGACCTGAGCGTACATTCACCGCTCCGAGACCCACAGGCGCAACGACACAAGCCCCCGTTGAAGGCAGCGTCGGCAGCGGGATTGGCGTATTGCTTGCTGCCAGCGTCGGCGCAATGACAACCGGGACCTCCCCGGCACAGGCTTGGGGCGCAGTCTCATCTTCGAGGCACAGCACATATGCCGCCGCACCCGTTGTCCCGTTGTGCGTGACGGAGACCAGATAATTCACCACACCCGATGGAATGCGATACTGTACACCTGCCAGCCGCGCGCTGCTGATGCCCAGCGTCTCATTCAAATCACTGTCGATGAGCATCACCATAGGGGAGGATGTTAGGCTGCTGCTGCGCACCGTTAGCCGCAGCACCGCCGTGTCTGAACCCGTAAATGAGTACGACTGATTGGGGGCTTCGCTGTTGACTTCACCTTCGACACGCTGCCCAATCGTCAAGGGCTGCGGCGGCTGGATGGGCGCGCCTGCTTGCACACTGATGACAAACTGCCCCGCAGTACCCGTCGTGCTTTCCACCTCAATGCGATATGTGCCAACGTTCAGCAGCGTCAGCGATGCGTTCACTGTGGTTTGAGTGCCGTCATTGGCAACGGATTGAATGACGATGCCCGACGGATCTAAGACGCGGAATGTTGGTATGAATCCTGGCGTAAGCCCCAACACCTGTACGTTAACCGCTTGCGGCGAGGTGATGGTCAGGCTGTAGCGGGCTGTAGGCTGCGCCGCCGATATTTCGCCTGTCTGGTTTTCGCCAACATTGATCGGTATGCTGTCTTGTGCGCTCACCGTAAGCGCGCTGATTGCCAATAACAGGACAATGAGAAGCCACCGTACTGCCTGTTTCCTCAGTGTAAGTGTTCGATGCATGGGTTACTCCTTCGTTTAAGGTAGAGCTATAGTCTTCATTATATTGCGACTAGCATTACAATGTCCTATGCCCAGTGACCCGTATCTATATAGGTCAGGTGTATGATTTGTGCGTTCGGAATCCAACCTTTGTCCTTGTATCTCATCTGCCAACGCTGTATATAGAAGTCAATGGATACCTATTCGTAGGGGTGTACTAATGTGTCCTCAGGCATCAGAATAACGCTTAATCCTTCTTGTAACGGGTTCATGCTCTTTAACCAATGAATCAGGATATAAAATACCTGCCGAAACGCCTTTTCTGTTCACTTTAGTGAACGTGGTACTTCGGCAGCCGGAGACTTTAGTCTCTGGCGGGCTATCTTGATGCCTGAGTACCAATGTGTACGCCCTTAAAAAATGAAAGCTGAAAACTGATGGCTCGCTTCTGGTTCACCTCTGCGCCGCTGTACAGTCACACCGATTGGGGCGGTTTCCTCAAAACTGCGCAAGCCTTGCAAGCCAAAGGGCACGAGGTTATTTGGATAAGTGGCAATGCCATCGGCGGTGCGATTACCCGCGCGGGCATCCGCTTTGTACCCATCAGCGAAACAGACTGGCTGTGG
>CALMZT010000562.1 GCA_937870805.1 uncultured Chloroflexota bacterium | reverse complement strand
CTCACGCAGACGGTTACTTCCACCGAGACAGCAACAGAGCCTGTGAGACTACAGTCAACGGCTGTACCTCGCGTGCCGACTGATACACCATCGGCAACCAACACGGAAATCCCAACAGCGACAGCTACTCATACGCCGACTGAAACAGCTACTTATACGCCGACAGCTACAATGACGCTCACGGCAACACCATCAGAGACCGTTGAGCCGACAGCTACGTCTACCCTATCCACAGAAACTCCGACGCCATCGGCTACAGAGACGCCGACATTGACCGAAACAGCTACAGCAACATTCACTGAGACGCCTACTGAAACGGCGACACAAACCGCAACTGAGACGTCAACACCGACATTCACTGACACGGCAACACAATTACCAACCTTGACACCAACATTTACTGAGACGGCAACACAATTACCAACCTTGACGCCAACGTTTACTGAAACGGCAACTGAGACCCCGACTGAAACGCCGACACAAACGGCAACGGAATTGCCGACTTTCACACCAACGTTCACCGAGACACCGACAGAACTACCGACATTCACACCAACGTTTACTGAGACAGCGACAGAGCTGCCGACGTTGACACCAACGTTTACCGAGACGGCGACCTTGACGAGCAGCGCTACGCCGACGCTGACAGAGACACCAACCGCAACGTCACCGCCATCAGCAACGGCGACAGCAACAGACACGCCATCGCCTACGCCGACACCAGTACAGGATATCGGCTTCCAAGCGACGCCGACCTCACCATTTGATGGGATTTTGCCCACGCCGACGCCATCAGTAACGCCTGTGCCAACACTCGCCCCCACAGAGGGTTTTTGCCTGGATGTGCCGCCTGGTTGGGTGGAATATACTGTGCAACCGGGCAATATGCTGCTGGCAATCGCGCAAGCAACAGACACAACTGTGCTTGAACTGATGCGGGTGAACTGCCTATCTCATGCCGACGATATTACTCCAGACACGCAAATCTACGTACCCAATCAGCCCGTTAACCTGGTCGTCACCGGATTACCGCCTGCAACGTTTGTCCCCTCTGCGGTATGTTATGATCCAGATAGCGCGCAAATTACGACGCCGGGTGTCGGACAGCGGTTCAGTGGACTGTTGACGCTGATTGGTACGGCAAACTTGCCCGATTTCGGTTACTATCGCATTGATATCCGGCGACCAGATTCAGAGGTCTATGAATATCTGCTCGACTTTGATGTGCCTGTGATCAATGGCATCTTAGGACAACTGAACACTGAACTGCTCGAAGATGGTTTGTACTGGCTGCGCTTATCGGTGGTCAATCGTAGTGGAAGCGTACCATTTACGGCGGTGTGCAGCGTGCCAGTGTATATTGATAATTAAACAAGCTGTCGGCTAAAATGGCGCGGATTTTTTAGCGAGGAATTGTGATGCCTAACAAGCCATCGCGTCTGCGTCGTTTTCTGCGCTTTATGGTAACCCGCTTTATACCGGGACTCCTTATACTGGGTATCTTATGGTCGGGTTATCGCGCCGCATCCGCAGTCGCCAGTCATATCAGCGAAATTTCATTGGCGAGTTCGCGGGCGGCTGCCTACGCGCAAACCGCGACAGCTATTGCGCCAACTATCACGACCCATACACCAGCACAGACAGCAACATTGCGGGCAACGGCAACCAATACACCATCCCCTACGTTTACCGCAACCACAATACCTAGCGCAACCAATACGAGCACACCAACGTTGACTTGGACTCCGACTTTAACGCTGACATTCACCGCGACACCCCAGATTGTGGCACAGTTGTTTATGACCAACACCCCCCAATCGACAACGGAATCGGCTGCGACAACCCCACCGCTGCTGTTAGCAACGAACACTCCGCCATCTATTTCAACAGCGACCATACCGCCGACGATTGCCGCTACTGCAACGCCGACGTTGACATCAACACCTACCCCTACTGTCACTATCGAAGCGACACCAACTGCACGCCCACTGCCAACGCTGTTTGTACCAGAAGCGCCTGAAGCAGGTCAAGTTGATGTGACGGCAATCCCGCCAGCGGTAGAGTTTGTGCCGCGTGATTATGATCTGGTCAATATCATCCTCCTGGGCACTGACGCCGAAATCACTGATGATGGGTCGCTGCGCACAGACACCATGATTATTGTGTCGATCAATCGCACTACGGGCACAGTCGCAATGCTGAGTTTGCCTCGTGATCTCTTTGTCTACATTCCAGATTTGGGAATGCAGCGTCTCAACGTTGCTTACGGCTATGGAGAGGCAGTTGGCTGGACGGATGGTGGTTTCGGTCTGCTGCGTCAGACAATTCTTTATAATCTGGGCATCAACATCCATTACTATGCACTCATTGACCTCAGCGGCTTTGAGCAGATCATTGATTCTATCGGCGGGGTTAATCTCGCTGTGGACTGTGCAATACAGGATTACCCATTGATCGGCGCTGATCTTCCGGCGTCAGCGTTCCGCGCAACCGAGGATGGGCTTTATACGCTTCCTGTGGGCTTCTATCGCATGACAGGGGGTGAAGCCTTATGGTATGCCCGCTCACGTACCAATAGCTCAGATTTTGATCGTGGACGCCGGCAACAGCAGCTTCTACGCGCAATCTGGCGCGCGGCACGCGATCAGGGACTTCTCGCCCAAGCACCGAGTTTATGGAACGATGCGATACAAATTGTAGAAACCGATCTTCAATTGGATGATATGCTCGGCTTGCTGCCGTTTGCACTCAACCTTGAAAGCGGCAGCATTGAGAGCTTCCGCTTCGCACGTCTCTACCACACGACTCCCTGGACACCACCGGATGGTTCAAACGTCCAACTACCGATTCCTGAGACAGTGCGCGAACTGATGGTTGATTTCTACACGCCGCCAACTGAAAGTCAAATCACGGTGGAACGCGCCAGCATTGCCGTGTACAACGGCACAGCGAACCCTGATTGGGATCGTGTCGCCGCTGATCGGCTCAATTGGGAGGGCTTCAACGCTGTCACTTCGGGCGTTGCAGATCGTACTGATTACGCTGATACAACGATTATCGACTATACGGGCACAGAAAAAGGCAGCAGTTTAGAAGCTGTCGCCAGATTGCTGAATGTGCGCGCCGAAAATGTCCTGATTGAGCCTGACCCGAATCGTACTGTTGATTTTGAAGTCATTATCGGCAGTGGCTACAACTCGTGTTCAGAAGGTGGTGTGCTGCCTGTGGAAGGTGGCGAGGCAACCGCTACGCCATAACAATTTTAGAGGGGCGCGGCGTGCGCCCCTTTTGCGTTAATCTCCACTTTGTAAAGGATTATCGGAGAGGCGGATAAAACGCAGCACCGCGCTATCTCCCTGCTCGACAATACCCGCTGCCTGCAAAGCGCTAATCAGTGTCTGCGCTTCTGCATCAGATATTCCAAAAACATCACGCAAAGCGCCCACGCCAATCCAACCGAGATAAGCCGCCAATGCTCCGGCGCGCTGTGCTAATGAGGTACTGCTTACGCTGCTAGTGTTGGCAGCCATTTGGCTCTCACGCGCCGCAATCACACGGGCAGCTTCACTATCGCCACGAAATACACTCGTGACTCCGGTTC
>CALMZT010000561.1 GCA_937870805.1 uncultured Chloroflexota bacterium | reverse complement strand
TGAGGGGTGTGCATAATTCGCCTCTTTGCTCACAAAGGCGATGTAAACCATAAGATTTGTTGATACGGTAGGGGCATAAGGGCTGCATTTGCCCCAGATTTCTGAGACTTAGGCCGTTTATTGAGACGATTTCATGCAAACAGGTTGGCTCATAAGAGTTCACGATGGATTATGCACACCCCTCAGATAATTAGAGGTGGAAATTTTCATTATTGCCTCGTTGTACTGCTGGAGACTATCAAACTTGATTTTTACTTGTTCTGATCCCTCAGGCGTTCTAAACCTAAAAAATGCTTCTACTGGACGATTTTGAACTGTAGACATGACTCCCTCCTCTACACAGTTATACAAAGCGGGGTTTAGCCTGTTGAACTATGCCACACGGCGGTAAGCATAGTGATTGCGGATATGTGCGTGAAAATAGCTGCCATGTGACGAAGCTGCCAAGAGACCGTTGTATATGGACTGCCGCACTTGATAATACTGATAGACACTACCATCAAGAAAGCCAATCTCAAGCGTGCGTGTTTGAGTGTCATAGCCTACAGATTGTAGATTGCTAGAAACTACAGCTATGCGCTTCATAATTGCCTCCAAAAATGGCGAGAGCCTTCAATGGAAACCCTCGCCTTTGATTTGATTAAGCAGGTCGCCACCATGCGGCTGCATTACACGAACGTATTGGTGGGAAAGTTTCGCCTTTAGACAGGGTGATTGTCCTTTCATCGGCTGTGGGACTACAGTTCGTCGAATCGACAAATCCGTCGAAACGGTACGTACCTGACGTGGGAGCTTGTTGCCCTGTTTTGTATCTCATTTGCAAGTTTCCTTCTAATAGCTACATAGCATAGTGAATTTCCCCATCTGAAAATATATTCAGTCGGGATGCATTTTGGCATTTGTATTTCGCCACCGTTGTGTTATCCTTTTGTTCCTCGTGTCAAGAGGGACAAATCCAGATGTGATGTGTTGTAACCACAATCATCTGCTATTTTGTCCATTACGCAAACGGCGACTTCAAAGTGGCTACCCACTCTTAGTCGCCGTTTCGTATCGAACATGTGCCGGAGCCATTTGCAGGAGGCACACTTCCTTCCTTTCTGCCTATAGGCATTTATCAACTTAATTGGCTAGTCTAGCACATGTGTTTTAGTGAGTAAAGGCTGAGTTCCGTTTAAATATGTGCGAGGTTGGAATCGTTTTATTATTTGATCTTTAGTAGAGATCAAGCGCACGCCGGTGCTCTTTATTCCCCCATTGGGTCAGCAAAAATGTCGGCGACGGCTAACTTGAAACCCGGCAGCACATCACCCCCATCAAGTGTGTCGCCTTCGTTCGGCACAACCTCATCGTCGGCGGTGCAAACCCATATTTGTTTCTTTTTCCAATCGAGAAGCCACACCTTCTGCGAGCCGTTCAGTAGGTAGTAGTGCGCTTTGTCCTTTGCCTCCTCAAGCGTGTCATCGGGCGACATAAGCTCGACAGCGAGATCGGGCATCTGGCGCACGCTGCCGTGTTCGACGCTGGCGCGCTTGCCAGAGATAAACGAAATATCTGGCAGACGGCTGTTGCGTTTATCAGTAGGCAGTTGATGGCGGATTTCCACGCCGACACGCCCCAGCTTGTGCTTAACAACGTGGGCGCGAATGGCTGCTCCCAACGCTAATGTGAGTTCGCCATGCTTTTCGGTGGGCACTTTTTCGACGATCTCCCCGTTGATGAGTTCCAGTAAGCGGTCTTTATTCTCCGGCTGCGCGAGAACTTTTTCAAATTCCTCGACGGTGACGTGAGGGTGCTGGAGGGTCATGTCCAATCCTCGTATTCTAACTTACATAAGACTTTCGCTCACGCACATAAAGTGGGTAAACACGATCTGTATTTCTCCCCCTCTCCCCGCGTCGACAACCTCGCCTTTCACTCAGCTTATGGCGAGGGGTAAGCGAAGCGGCGGGGTCGGGGGGTGAGGTCAAGCGCAAGTCCTGTTGCATTGATTATAAACCAATTCCGTCGAAAACTTTTGGGAGTGGAGAACCTCGCGGATATGTAGGGGCGCACCTATGTGTGCGCCCGCCAATTGCGTAAGTTCTATCATTATAAGAACAACATTACACCGCGCATTA
>CALMZT010000560.1 GCA_937870805.1 uncultured Chloroflexota bacterium | reverse complement strand
CGTGTGCGCCCGACAAAGGTAGACGCCCTTCCTTTACTCCGTCTCTAATCGTCCAACCTGTTCACGGGTTTTCAAATCACGTAGCGGGCAGTTTTGAACTGCCAGCGTCCACAACAGCGAGACGGTGCGTAAGGTTATTGAATGAATCACAGGAATGGAGTGAAAGGGAAAACACCAGCTACTACTATTCACCACGATTGAATACATCCACGCTCGGAATAACGAAAAGCAAACGTTCATCAACTGCAACACGCTCACGCCAACCTCCCAATGGTTATAATTTGACGTGCATAGAAGCAAATTTATCGCTTGTATTCCCCTTCAAGCGCGTCAAATATCCACGAAAAACCTCCCATTTAGCAACATCGTCTTCGATCATTAATAGCACTCAACGCATTGATCTGCTAAAAATCACGATATCATGAAATTTCATCAAACTCAGATAGAAAACTATAATTAGCACTCTAACGATATGATTGCTAAAATGGCTTTATCGGTGAAGATCAATGAGATAGAAGTGCGCAGTTGAGTTCACGAATTAGGGGTTTAGGAAGTTTGACGATTAAAGACGGCATATAGGAAATGTAGGGGCGCACCTGCGTGTGCGCCCGATACGGGGCAGACACATTGGTCTGCCCCTACAGACATCCTTCTTTTACTGCATAAACCCCTTGTTCAGGCACAAATCATCCTTCAACTGCGTAAATCCTATGAGGTAAGCGATGAATCGCGTACAACCCACTGGCACATTCGGTTTTCTCCTGATCTGGGCGGGACAGCTTGTGTCGATGATCGGCACGAATATGACGCGCTTTGCGATGGCGATCTGGGTGTGGCAGCAAACTGGCTCGGCATCCGCGCTCACGCTCATCGGCGTTTCCGCGCTCATCCCTGCCCTGCTGACGGGGTTTATCGCCGGACCGCTGGTTGATCGCTGGGATCGCAAACGCCTGATGATGGTCGGCGATCTCACGGCGGGCATCGTTACCGTCGTGCTGTTATTGCTGTATTCGTCGGGCAGCCTCGCCGTGTGGCATCTGTACGTGGCGTCGGCAATCACCAGCATCGCGGGTTCCTTTCAGGGCTTAGCCTACTCCGTCACGATCACGTTGATGCTGCCCAGGAGCCAATATACACGCGCCAGCGCCATGAACTCATTGGCAGAATACGGCTCACGGATTGGCGCGCCGCTGCTGGCGGGCGTGCTGCTGGCTCCGATTGGCGTGCTCGGCATTATGCTGATCGACATCGTGACCTTTGTCGTGGCGATTTCGGCGCTGCTCATCGTCCACATCCCCAGGCCGCCAAAGCGTGAGCCTGAGACGCAGCAAAAGACCTCATTCTGGGCAGACGCGACCTACGGCTTCCGCTACATCTTCCAATATCCAGCGCTGCGCGGGCTGCTGGCGATTGTGTTCACCTTTAGCATGGCGGAAAGTCTCGGCTACCCTCTGATCGTGCCCATGATTTTGGCGCGCACAGGCGACAACGAAGTCATTTTAGGCACGGTGCAGTCGTTTCTCGGCGTTGGCGGCGTGATCGGCGGTTTGCTGGTCACGATCTGGGGCGGACCGAAGCGCCGTATCCACGCGATATTGATCGGGCTGGCGCTCACGGGGTTATTGGGTGATGCATTGTTTGGCGTCGGGCAGAGCCTGCCGATGTGGATCGCGGCGGCGCTGGGCTTGGAAGTGTTCATCCCGCTGACTCTTGGCGCGTACCAGTCGATCTGGCAAAGCAAAATCCCGCCGGAGATACAGGGGCGTGTCTTCGCGGCGCGCGGGCTGATGACTTCGGTTG
>CALMZT010000559.1 GCA_937870805.1 uncultured Chloroflexota bacterium | reverse complement strand
CACCCGTGCCATATCGGCGGCAACGGCGAGATTGCCCCATGCTGTGAGATGGTTAAAGTCAATCCAGATGATGTACGGCTGCTGGTCTAAGATGTTGGCGAAGTAGTACACATCCTCTGGCGCATTGTCACGGATACGCGGATACACTTCGCGGAGCAAATCGACCAAGCCGCCGGGTGTATCCCAGATAAAGCGCTGTTCTTCCTCTGTATAGTCGCGCTCCACCATCGGCAGCACAGGCTGCACAAAGGCAAAGAAGCGAAAACCGTATTCCTGCGACAACGCCCGCGCAGCATTAATGTTCGTTAAATACGTTTGTACGATGCCGTTGACGAATGTCTCATCGAACGGCGGCTGCACCCACGTCTCCGGCGCTACTGTCGGCGGAACGAGCAGACGATAGGTTGCCGTGCTGCGCAGCCAATTGAGCAGGGGATGTGTTGGGCGGGCGTCGGGTTCGACCAGTGTGCCATCGACTACGGCGCGGATTTGCTCATCGTAGAAGTGTGCGCCGACCTGACCTGTGCGCTGTGCTGCTGTCACGTCGTTGCTGCCATCGTAAAAGATCACCATGTCCGGCACATTTCCAGCTTGCAACAAGCCAAGCAAACGCAGCAGGCTTTGCGTTGAGTTGAAACCTACATCCGCATAATTCACGACGCAGACATTCGATGGAAGCTGCGCCTGCAAATACGCCGGGATAGTGTTGGCATCTGGCACGCCGTAGCCCCACATGGTCGAACCGCCGAAAGTGTAGATGCGATAGGACTCGTCCGTGCAGTTTGAGCCGGGAGTCGCGCGAACGCCGTTTTCATCGACGTTGATGTACTGCCCGTGAAAGGGATTCGTGCGCCATACAGTATACGGTTGATATGACCAGCGATCCGCGACTTGCATATGTTCATCCCAGTAGCCACGCGCCCAATCCTCCTGCGCGTAATATGACAAACTCAACATTCCCTGCTTAAATGCTTCGATACGCTCTGACAGCGACGGTTCGGCGCGTGCCGCTAAGATCAACGTCGAACAGCCTTCGATGAGCAGCAGCAGCAATACAGTGTTCAGGAGCAGCACGCCGAGTGTGGTGTAGAGTCGTGAAAAGGCACTTAAGCGTGTTGAGGTCAATTGCTGTCCTCAAGCGCCGAGGGTTCAAAACCCCCGGCTAACGCGAAAGCCTGAGACCCCTGAAGGGGTTGTTCTCCCAATCTTGTTAGACGGTCATTGCTCGTTTTTGAGGGCGCACACGCAGGTGCGCCCCTACAAATAACAATCCATGTTTGTGGAGATTTCAGCAGTTCACAGCTTTGGGTTTTAAACCTAAAGCAGCACCTTACCGTCATTGTTTCGCCTTTAAAACTGCTCCAGGAAACGCAAATCGTTACCCCAGAAGTAGCGGATGTCGGGAATGGCGTGCTTGAGCATGGTGATACGCTCTGGACCTGCGCCGAATGCGAAGCCACTCCATTCTTTCGGGTCATAGCCCCCGTTTTGCAGCACCGTCGGGTGTACCATGCCGCAACCTGCCACTTCCAGCCAACCGAGCTTGCCTACACTGTCTGAACGCACGTCCACTTCCATGCTTGGCTCAGTGAACGGGAAGTACGAAGAACGGAAACGCACAATCACATCGGGACCGAAGACGCGGCGCAGAAATTCGGTCATCGTGCCTTTGAGATCGGTGAGCGAGATGTTGCGCCCGATTGCCAAGCCTTCGACCTGATTGAACTGAATCTCTTTGCGCGCCGACATCTGCTCATAACGATAGACCATGCCCGGCAGGATGACGCGGAT
>CALMZT010000558.1 GCA_937870805.1 uncultured Chloroflexota bacterium | reverse complement strand
GATGCTCGATCAGCACCACCGTCAGGTTGAACTTGTCGCGTATCTCGCGGATGAACGCGCTGAGCGTGCCTTTCTCGTTGGCGTTCATGCCCGCGCCCGGTTCATCCAGCAGCAGCAGCTTGGGTTGCAGCGCCAGCGCCCGCGCGATTTCCAGCCGCCGCTGGTCGCCATACGAGAAGCTGCGCGCCTGCTCATGTGCCTTGTGCGCCAGGTTCACGAGTTCAAGCAGTGCCATCGCCTTGTCATTGACCGCCTGCTGCTCACGGCGCGCACCCGGCAGCCCCAGCACCCCCGACAGCACGCCGCTGTGGGTATGTACGTGCTGCGCGACCATCACGTTGTCCAGCGCGCTCAGGCTGCCGAACAGCCGGATGTTCTGGAACGTGCGCGCGATGCCTTTGGCGGCGATGCGGTGCGGCTTGGCGTTGGTGATGTCCTCGCCGCGATAGTATTGCCTACCGCTGGTGGGGATTGTCAAGCCAGTGATGAGGTTGAACAGCGTTGTTTTGCCCGCGCCGTTCGGTCCGATCAAGCCGAAGATTTCGCCTTCATCGACCTCGAACGACACCTCATCGACAGCCACTAAGCCCCCGAAGCGCCGCATCAGCTTATCGACTTTGAGTATCCCTGCCATGCCGCTAAATCCTTTTGAACCGCCAAGACGCCGCGTTGGGTACAACGACGTTCGCCAAGTTAAGATGAGGGATTGAACCACCGAGAGTCCCTGCCTTTCTCCTTCTCTCCGCTGGCGGGGAGAGGGCTGGGGAGAGGGGTTATATAATGAGTGACTCTTTCACCTTCCGCGTCTCCATCTGCCTCCGAAACCGCCGCAGCAGTTCAGGCGTAATCAACCCCTGCGGGAAGAACAGCGTGCTGATGGCAATCAACACCCCGTAGATAATCAAGCGTCCTTCGATGAGGAACTGTGACGCGAAGTCTGGCAATCCCGACGTGTTAGCAAACGCGCGCAAGACTTCGGGCAGCGCTGTGAGCAGCAAGCCGCCCATCACGGGACCCAAAAACGTGCGCGAACCGCCGATGATGACATATGCCAGCACCAGCACGCTCACGTCGAACGTCCCCTGCCGCGCGTTCCACGTATTCAGCAGATGTGCGCTCACCGCACCGACGACACCCGCGAGAACTGCGCCCAACGTGAACGCCAGCACCTTGTTGAACGTCGGGTCAATGCCCATTGCCGACGCCGCCAGTTCATCTTCGCGCAGCGCGGCGAAGGCACGTCCAATACGGCTGCGTTCCAGTCGATAGACGAACCACACACTCACCAGCAGCAGCGGCAGGCTGATCCACAGGTAGCCGATGCCCCGAAACGGCTGCGGTACGCCGAAGATGCCGATGGCTTGTCCGGTAATCGGCAGATTGAGCGAGACGACGCGCACGACTTCGACAAAGGCAATCGTCGCCAGCGCCAGATAGATGCCGCGCAGCCGCAGCGCCGGAATGCCGATGATGATCGCCAGCACCGCGCTGGCAGCCGCCGCTAGTCCCATTTCGATGAGCAGGTAGGACAGTGGGAAGACGCCATCTTCTGGTGTAGGGGGGAACTCTCGGGTAGACATAATCGCCGCCATGTTCCCACCACGCGCGTAGACCCCCGCGCTGGCGAGGGAAAGCTGTCGAGTCATCAGTGGCAGATAGAGCGACAACGCCAGCAGGGCTTGCAGCGTCATCGACACCATCAGGAAGCCATAGACATCGATGAAGGATTGCATCGGCTATACCTTTTGAATGAGTGGGCGTCCGAGTATGCCCTGTGGTCGGACAAGCAGCATGATAAACAGCACGGCGAACGCTACTGCATCTTTGTAGGCGTTGAGGTCTGCGGGCACAAACGCTTCGGCAAGCCCGATGACCATGCCGCCGAGCACCGCGCCGGGGATGCTGCCTAAGCCGCCGAGCACCATCACCGCCAAGCCCTTTAGCCCGAATGAGATACCAAAGTACGGTCCAGTGATTGTCGCGCTCAAGCCGACGAGTGTGCCAGCAATGCCGCCAAGAAACCCGCTGAGGAAGAAGGTGATCAGAATGAGACGATCCGTGTTAATGCCAAGCAAGCTGGAAGTGGTCGGGTCTTCGGCAACGGCACGCAACGCCTTACCCGTTTTCGTGACGTTGATGAAGTAGGTGAGCGCGATGAGGATGACGATTGAGATGCCGAAGATCAGAATATAGATCGTCCGCACGATCAACGGTGTGGTTTGTGTGCCGAAGTTGAACGACGGTGGCAAGCCCATGAGCGTCGTATTGATCGGGAATGAATAGGGTTCTGCGCCAAACAGGTATTGGATGAGGTTGACAATCGCAATCGCCACGCCCAGGCTGGACACCAGTGTGAGCAATGGGTCAGAGCCACGTTCACGCAGCGGACGGAACGCTACCCTCTCGACGGCGACGCCAACCAGTCCGGCAAGCGCCGCACCACCCAACATCGCCAGTGGGAATGGCAAGCCAAAAGGCAGCCGCGCGCCTGCCAGCAAGCCATTGAAGCCGAAGGGCAGCCCGCTTAACGTGTAGGTGAGATACGCGCCGAGCGTAAAAACAGCCCCGTGCGCAAAGTTGATGATACCAAGAATGGAAAAGATCAGCGTGTAGCCGAGCGCGAAAATGGCATAGACGCTGCCAATCGACAGTCCATTGACAATCTGTTGGAAAAATAAAGTCAGTTGCATAAACAATACCTTCGCCAATTAAGCGGCGAAACGGTCAAGACGGCGAACGCGAATGCCGCTGAAGGCGGTAAGGCGCTG
>CALMZT010000557.1 GCA_937870805.1 uncultured Chloroflexota bacterium | reverse complement strand
ACGCTGATCGCCAATTCCGAGGATGTGCCTCAAGACCTGCGCAACCGAGTGCAAACTGAAGGATCGGATGGGCTGGGCAAAATCATCCAACAGGGGTTGTATGCCCAATTCAGCAAAACATGGTGGCAGCAGCGCCGCCCTTATCGCTTCCAGGTATGGCGCGAATATGATGGTATTCTGCCACCTGTGCTCACATTAGAAATTGTGGATGAAAAACAAATTCCAGCAAATGTGCAAGTACTCAAAATGCCGATCAAACGAACCCGTCTGAAACAGCTTGAGTACGGCGATGTGATTGTTGTGGAAAACTTTACGGTCTCGCGCGTTTACCGTGAACAAGGTGCAATTCAACTATCTACAGGACATGGCAGCGACAGTGCCACAGCTTACAAAATCGAAGTGCGTGGCATTGACCTGAACAAGGATGCCTACTATCGCGGTGAGGTTGTGGAGCGCATCGC
This sequence comes from uncultured Chloroflexota bacterium, assembly GCA_937870805.1. Classification (GTDB taxonomy): domain Bacteria; phylum Chloroflexota; class Anaerolineae; order Aggregatilineales; family Phototrophicaceae; genus JACAER01. The sequence continues at coordinate 2,307 of CALMZT010000557.1, read as the reverse complement.
AGGTAAGGTCTACAAGACGCGCAATGAATATCTGGTTCATGCTGTACGGGCGCTCGAACCAGAGTTTGACTTGAGCGCAGAGACAATCTCAACTGGATTGGAAGTGCCTTCGAAATTACCCAATCCTCTGCTGCTCTACGAGGAACTCCTTGATCGTCATGTCAACGGCTCTCTGAGCAAAATTCACGGCGATTTACATCTCGGCAATATTATTCTGGGTCCCAACGAAAACCCCTCACTGGTGGATTTTGCCCAAACCCGTGATGGTCACACTCTATTTGACTGGATTACGCTGGAAATCAGCTTACTCAGCGATCTTGTAATGACTACCACAGGTAACAGTTGGGCTGACGTGCGCAAAGTGCTTCAATACGTCATTGCGCTCAACGACCAGTCGCCCCTACCACAAAATGAGCCGAAACTCGGTGAAGCATTTAGCGCCGTTGTGGCTGTGCGTGAAATCGCGCGTGAATGTCTCGCTGATCCTGATGATTGGGCAGAATATTTCGTCGGGTTAGCGCTGTGCAGTTTGCGCGCAATCACGTGGGAAACCATGAGCGTTGGTGGACGCAGATTGATGTTCATGCTTTCCGCGCTTGCTATCACACGATCACAACCCTTACAAAAAGCAGCATCACCATCGCCCGACGAAACAGAAATTGGCGATAATACCAATTAAATTTGCTCGATCACTGCCTGCGCAAAATCCATTGTGCTAAGGTAGCTGCTGCCGCGTGGTGCAATATCGGCTGTGCGCGCGCCTGAAGCCAGCACATTTTCCACTGCTTGTTCAACAGCTTTAGCTTCTTGCTCAAGGTTAAAGCTGTGGCGCAGCATCATTGCAGCGCTTAAGATCGTGCCTATGGGATTCGCTTTCCCCTGTCCAGCGATGTCTGGCGCAGAGCCATGTACAGGTTCATACAATCCAAATGTTCCCGAACCCAATGACGCTGATGGCAGCATCCCCAACGAACCCGCCAACACCGACGCCTCATCGCTGAGAATATCACCGAACATGTTGCTTGCCAGAATCACGTCGAAAGTACGCGGGCGTGTCATCAGATACATCGTGCAAGCATCCACCAGCACATGTTCAACCTCTACATCTGCGTACAGTTCCTCACGTACTTCAGTGACCGTTTTGCGCCACAACCGCATCGACGCTAACACATTCGCTTTATCAATCGACGAAACTTTCTTGCGTCGCCCCTGCGCGGCGCGGAAAGCGACATCAGCGACACGCTTGACTTCGTTAACTGTGTAAAGCTCGGTGTCGTAGGCACTGTCGCTTGCGCCTTGTTCCTTGCGCGGACCAAAGTAGATGCCGCCAGTGAGTTCACGCACAAACAGCATATCCACGTCTGAAAGCAACTCTTCGCGCAGCGGCGTAAACTGTGATAGCGCCGGATAAGCCTTCACCGGACGCAAATTGGCAAATAACTCAAAATGCCGCCGAATGCCTAATAAACCCTGTTCTGGACGTACAGCCGCGCTGGGGTTATCCCACTTCGGTCCGCCCACCGCTCCCAGCAAAATGGCATCAGATTGTTCTGCTGTACTGATAGTTTCTGGTGGCAGGGCGCTTCCGGTTTTGTCGATAGCAACGCCGCCGATCAAGGCTTCATTAAACATAAATTCGTGATTATATTTGCTTGCGACCTTAGACAGAACGGTGACAGATTGACCAATCACTTCTGGTCCAATGCCATCGCCAGGTAGTACAGTAATCGTAGCCTTCATGCGTCCCTCTTTTGCATAAAACGAGCCGGGAGATTAATCCCAGCCCGTATCTGATAAACAGGATAGAGTGTAACAGCGTTCGCTAAATTCGCTCTAAGTCAGCGACAGTTCTCTCACCCTGTACATTGCCCGTGTTCAGGGTGCCTTTTGGTTCGAACAACATCACTTGTACTTCTTCTTCGGCAACAGGCAGATGTTCAATCCCTCTAGGGATAATCAGAAATTCACCTTCGTCCAGCCAGACATCGCGGTCACGAAATTTGATAAGCAGCGGTCCTCTGACAACAAAGAACATTTCGTCTTCATGTTCATGAAGATGCCAGACGAACTCACCTTTTAATTTCACCAACTTGACGTGCATGTCCTGCACTTCACCGACGATTCTGGGACTCCAGTGCTCGTTGAACAAGGCGAATTTCTGCGCTAGATTTACTTTTTCCATGTCACCCTCTTAGGTCTTACGCAGTTGACGGGCGAACACGTTGGTTCGCCCCTGAAGTTTGGCAGATATTGCAAAGAGAAAGACCTTTGGTCATGCTTGAGTTAGAAAGCAAAAGCAGATCAGAG
>CALMZT010000556.1 GCA_937870805.1 uncultured Chloroflexota bacterium | reverse complement strand
TGAGTCGTTTGTTTTGGTTGACAACTACTCTACCTCAAAAGCCCTACATCCCTTCATTTTTGGCGAAGGTATTGATTTAGAAACACTATTATATATTGAAAGTGCATCTATTTAGCAACTTGTGTATTTTTACGATCAAACCCTACAGCTTATTTCATATCTTTCATTCGATAACAAAGCTGGTTTGAGGGACTAACCGTAGTAGCAGTCGGGAACGCTGAAGTGCCTTTTTGCGTCTCTATCGGTAAGGTTTCCTTTTATATCACGTGATTCTTACACCAAACAAGTGGATTTTGCGTATAGTGTGTAAGAGGAAACACACAGCACGGGTGTATAACCCATGCTGCTTTATTGATGGACTATCTGAAAGGTATTCTCGTGAAGAAATTCCTTTTCCTGCTTGGGTTATGTGTGCTGCTGCTTGGACTGCTGCCGACTCTCGCGCTGGCGACCTCCGTAGAAGGCTTAACCGCACTTGCGACCTTTTTCCCCGCCGATACCGTCATCTTCGCCGCCATTCGCAGCGACGATGACTTTATAGAAAGTGTCAACAACGTGCTGCGCCGCATTGAGCGCCGTACCGACAACCCGATCATGACGGTGCAGGACATCCTCAATCAGACGATCAGCGTCAACAGCGGGCTAACCTTTGAAGACAACATTCGTCCCTGGCTGGGAGATACCATCGCCGTTGGCGTGCAGGATTTTAGCGCACGCACAGGTCCCAGTTATGTCGTCGCGGTTTCAGTGACCGACAGTGACCTGCTGGCTGCGCTGCTGGAACTCGGCGCGATGGATAGCAGTTCTGGTGAGGAATATACGCAGTATGATTTCCCGTCTACTTCAGTGCGCCTTTATGGCAATGTGCTGGTAGTATCAGTGCGCGGAGACATACTGGACAGCTTTGCCGAAGGGGATCGCTTAAGCGACAGCGAAGACTTCAGCGCGACGCTGGAGCTTTTGCCAGAATCGGATTACAACGCCATCGTTTACATCCAGACTGCGGAAATCATGGCGGCGCTGCCAGCCCAGATGGAAGCCGCAAACACACGCGACGTAGTTACCGTTTTTTGCAGCACTGACGCGGCGATGCAGATCTTTAACCAGTTCAGCGCGCGCGGCTCACAGGCGCTGGGCTTTACCGTCGTCAACGAGTGGGGCTTCGCAATGGACTTTGTGTCGCGCGCCGCTGAAGGTCTCAACCCCGAACTTTCGCCAGCAACGGACGCTGCGCCGCTGGACTTCGGTTTCGCCGCTAACATCCCGGCAGATGCGCCGTTGTACGTTCAGGATACCAATGTTGGCGAAGACGTGCGCCGTGCGATCAACCTGCTGGCGCTGGTGTTTGAACTGGGCATCGACCAATCCATCGCCGACGCCACTGCAAGCGGAGAACAAGTCAATCAGTTTATGGACAGCATTAATCGCAACGACGTGCGCGCCTTCATCAATCTGGCGTTCGCGGGCTTCACAGGTTTGAATCTGGAAAATGATGTGCTGGCGAACCTCAACGGCAACACCGGCATCTATCTGCGTTTCCTGTCTGATGAGGTAGGACCCTTCACCACCGACGGGGCAATTGTGGCGGAAATGGATGGCGATGCTTCAGAGCGCATCTTCAACAGCCTGAATGACGCCCTGACGCAGTATGAAGCCGATTTCAGCGTTGACGATCAAGTCATCACCCTGCGGCTGCCGATGCCGACGCCTGAAGACCCAACCATTGATGTGGCAGTACACCCGACGATGGATTTGCTGCTGGGTTATAACGATGATGTGTTTGTCGTAGGCACGCGCAGTGCCGCCGAATACAGCCTGAACCCCGATGGTGACTCACTGGCGGACACTGAGGAATTCAGCGCCGCGCAGGCTTATTTCCTGCCCGACGCCGAAACGCTGCTGTACATTGACCTGAACTTCCTTGTGCCGTTCATTGACGACAATCTCATGTCAAACCAGAGCCAATACGGCAATGATGCACTCAAAGCGCTGAGCCTGTTTACCAGTGCGTCGATCACCAGCCGCGTAGACGACGATGGCACTGCCGCTGGTCGTGCGGTGATTACGCTGCGTCCTGAGTAATCAGGCGCTGGTGAACTGCATAGGGGACGCTGGCAGTTTTGAACTGCCAGCTATGCCCTTTGGAAACCCGTGAACGGGTTGGAAGAGCAAAGACGGAATTCCCGTGCAGGGGCAGACCAATGTGTCTTCCTGTAGCGGGCGCACACGCAGGTGCGCCCCTACAAAATCTAATCTCCGTACCCATTTGGTTAAAAGCATAACAGGTTAGACGATTAAAGACAGCGCAAAATGGCTCTGTGGTTGCACCGCCAGAGGCGCGTCGCCCCTACGTATTTGTGACATTTTCTGCGCACCACTTGCGCTTGTGCAGCAGCGGCGGCAAAATATAACGTGTCGCTCTATGAACGTGAGGTAGAGAATCGCGTGGAATCCACAGGCGCAGGGCGCAGATTTGTCATCACTGCCATCGTCGTGTTAGTGATTGTGCTGGCGCTGGATGCTGCCTTTTACTTCGTGATGCCCTCACTGGAGTCGGCGCGCCCGCCGACCATCACGCCCGGTCCCTCACCGACGCCCGTTCCCAGTGATACCCCCGTGCCGACGCCGACGGAAATTCCCTGTGAGCCTGTCGTGTGGTGGGATACAAACCAGGACACGATTGAGGCGTTTTTCGTCAGCGATGTGATGCAAGGTGATATTGAAAGCGCAGAGGACTACGCTGAACTGGTGAACGATCAACAGGCTTTGCGCGATGAGGTCGCCGCCTTACCGTATCCGCCATGTTTAGCACAAGCCCGCGACAGCCTGCTGGCGGCGATGGATGCATTCATCGGTGCTTTTAATGCGCCCGATGCTGAAACGATCCTGACCGCAGATGATCTGGCAGGGCTGCCGCCCGAAAGTGTCCGCCAGCTTTACAGCCTGACCGCCGACAGCTACGACAATCTTGTCCTCTTTATCACGGCACTGGAAGAACAGGACGTAGACTTCGACAACGCTGATCTTGGCGGGGAAGTGCGTATCGCGCGCGATTATGCAGAGGTCAATACGGCTGAGTGTATGGCGACGCGCTGGGTGTTCACCGAAGTCATTCCCTGGCTGGCACTCAGCGGCACCTATGCACAGGCAGTCAGTGAAAATCCGCCAGACCGTGAAGTTTTGCGGCGCTTGCTGTTTTCGCTGCAAAATGAGGGGCAGAATGTCGAACGTGAAGAATTCCCTGATTGTATGGAAGATGCGCGCGCCCATCTGCTGGACGCCAACGACGCGCTTGTGCTGGTGATACAAGGGATTCTGGCGGGCGACAGCGCGCAATCAGGTGAGAACCTGCCGATTTACTCGCAAGCGCTGAACAATTTGCAGCGTTCGATTCGATCCAGTACGGATTTTTTGAGTAACTGACGTTACGCAGGCTTAGCTCGAACAAGGGGTTTAAACCCCTTGTTCACAGGTTCAGGGTGCGTAACGTCAGTGAGTAATTAAAGATGGCAGAAGATACCCGACGCACCCCATCCTTCCCCCCGATTTTGAGAGACCTGCTGGTGGTCATTGCCGCTGCGCTGTACGGCGCTGCCTTATCACTGGCGCTGGCGTTCATCCCCGTACAGCTTATTTTGCGCGCAACGATGGGCAGTTGACGTAGTAGTTGATCGAAATGATCGTCTGCGCAGACCATGATGCTCGATGTGATGATTTATTGGTCTGTCTCACAATTCGCACGGTTAACCCCTATCCCCCAACCCCGCCGCTTCGCTTACACCCGCCAGCGGAGAAAGGGGAGAAATGCGGAGCATGGTGACGCTTGTTGAGTCCCTCAGGGCGCACACATTGGTGCGCCCCTACGAAGTAAGGGTGATTGAATTTTCAGACGGGTTCTTATGCAGTTAAACGATTCTAGACGGAGTTCGCGGTTTGCGCCGCCTCTGGCTAAAGCCGAGAGGCTGAGCTGAAAAGGCAGTGCGTTGAATACAACGACGCGCACTAAAGGCGCTGGTGAATCTCGCACAAGATGTACTCCGCGCTATTTTGTTAACGTGCAGCAATCATCCACGTTCTTTTCTATCATTTCCTCCAGTGTCAATGATTTATGAAAACTTTGTAACATTGTAACTTTTTATAAGATTATTGCGACCATCAACGAAAAATTGATTTATAGTAGAACTATTGTGAGTTGTTAATAAACACAGTGGGGCTTTATGGTTCGCATTATTCATATCGAAGACGATACTTTCGATGCCCATCACTGGTGGGATCAAACGGCGGCGCGCTGTGAACAATTCTTCAAAACGGTGGCGCAGTTTGACGCCAGGCTGATTACGGGTGAGTATCTCATTAAGCTGCAAATGGCGTATATCCATTTTGAGAGAACTCCCTATCCACCCACTGTTACACAGGCGCGCGAGATTTTGCTCTACAGCATGTATGCGGTCATTACGGCGTCTTCGGCG
>CALMZT010000555.1 GCA_937870805.1 uncultured Chloroflexota bacterium | reverse complement strand
ATCACCAGCAGCGCGGGCGCCGGCATGGCGTTGAGGCTGGTGAGGATATCGCGCACGCTGGTCGCGGCGGCGAGCTGGACCGGCGCATCGCGCAACTGGCGGGCTTTCGCGACGAGCTACGCGCCTACAAGGCCCAGGTGGACGCCCAGCCGGTCCAACCGCTGATCGGCCCGGGCGATTTCATCCTCCAGTTCCGCGGCGGCGGCCAGGCCGTCCACCGTGCGCGGCACTTTGTATTGGGATGTGCTGCGTTTATGGAACGACATCACTGACGGTATCAAAGCCGTTCAGCAAGGGGCTTCAAGCGTCGGCGTCGATACGTGGGGCGTCGATTTTGCGCTGCTCGACAAAGACGGCAATCTGCTTGGCAATCCTGTGCATTACCGCGATGCGCGTAAAGAAGGCAGTATGGAATGGGTTTTTGAGCGTGTGCCGCGCCGCATACTGTTTGAACGCACAGGTATTCAGTTCATGGTCATCAACGGCTTATACCAGCTTGCCAGCATGGTGCGCGACAATAGTGCGGTGCTAAACAGCATTGGTACAGCCTTTACGATGGGGGATCTGTTCAATTACTGGCTCAGCGGTTCGCGCACGAGTGAGTTTACGCTGGCAAGCACGACCCAGTGTTATAACCCGACCACGAACAACTGGGACTATGAAACGCTCTCCGCACTAGGCATTCCCACCAATATTTTTCCGCCGATTGTTCCTACTGGTACGCGCGTAGGGGAGTATCTGGATATCCCGGTGATCGCTACAGCGTGCCATGACACAGGCAGCGCTGTCGTCGCCGTGCCAACCACGACGGATAACTTCGCCTATATCAGCAGTGGTACATGGAGTCTGATCGGCTTAGAGATCAACGCGCCCGTGATTAACGATGCCAGCTATGCAGCCAATGTCACCAATGAAGGCGGCGTCGGCGGCACCTTCCGTTTCTTAAAAAATCAAATGGGCTTATGGCTGGCGCAGCAGTGCCGCGCAACGTGGAAACATCAAGGCACAGCCTATACCTACGCTACGTTGGCACAGATGGCACACGAAGCCGAACCCTTTTTGAGCTTCATTGATCCCGATGATCCCTCGTTTTTACGTCCGGGAGATATGCCAACACGTATCTGTGAATTCTGCCAGAAGACGGAACAGAAAACTCCAGACAGCCATGCGCAAATTATGCGTATCGTCTACGAGAGCCTTGCGCTGAAGTATCGCCATATTCTGAATATGCTGGTGAACCTCACAGGACGCACAGTCGACAGAATGCACATTATTGGCGGCGGTTCGCAAAACGCGCTGCTGTGCCAGATGACCGCAGATGCCATCGGGCGTCCAGTGATTGCTGGACCTGTAGAAGCGACGGCGATGGGCAACGCGATTGTGCAGTTGATCGCGCTTGGCGAATTGGCGAACGTCGCCCAAGCGCGTGAAGTATTGAGCCGCGCTGCTGAAACGACAGTGTATCAACCTAAAAATGTCGCCTCATGGGATGAGGCATACGAGCGTTTCAAGTTAGTCGTAGGAAAATTAGGAACGTTTAACTAAATACTTATTCGCAAATGAGATAGGTTCTTGTGATGAACCCTGTACTGGAACTCAAGAATGTCAGCAAGAAATTCCCCGGCGTGCAAGCGCTGGATAATGTGAATTTTGAGGTGCTGCCTGGAGAAGTCCACGCGCTGCTTGGCGAAAACGGCGCGGGCAAATCCACTTTGATCAAAATCGTTTCTGGTGTGCATAAACCGGACTCTGGCGAAATTTCTATCGACGGACGGCAGGTGCTGTTCAATAACCCGCGCGAGGCACAGGCAAAAGGTGTCGCCACGATTTATCAGGAACTCATCCTGTATCCTGAACTCACCGTTGCCGAAAACATCTTCATGGGGCATATGCCGCGCGGTCCTTTCGGCATCGTAAATTGGGGCGAGATGCGCCGCCGTGCGCGTGAAGTGCTGCATTCACTCGAAATCTATGATATGGATGTGAACAGCAAAGTCGGCGCGATGAGCATCGGCAAACGCCAGCGTGTCGAAATCGCCAAAGCGCTGTCACAGAACGCGCGCATCCTCATTATGGACGAACCGACGGCGGCGTTGACTGAATCCGATGTGCAGCGCTTGTTCAGCATTGTACGCCTGCTGCGTGAACGCGGCGTCAGCATCATCTATATCAGCCATCGCCTCGAAGAAGTGTTCATGCTGGCAGATCGTGTCACAGTGCTGCGTGATGGTCAGTATGTCGGTACAAAGCAGGTAAAAGATACTCGTGAGGGTGAACTCGTCAGCATGATGGTCGGGCGCATCATCGACAACCTGTTCCCCAAACTGCCTGCCCAAATTGGCAAAACAGTCTTAAAAGCTGAAAACCTGTGGTACAAGCCAACGACGCGCGGCGTAAGTTTAGAACTGCGTGCTGGCGAAATTGTAGGTTTGGCAGGGCTTGTGGGTTCTGGACGCACCGAACTCGCGCATCTGCTGTTCGGCGTGACGCCTGCGCAGTCGGGCACGATCACCTTAGACGGCAAAACCGTACAGATCAAAAATCCTGGTCAAGCCATGAAATTAGGCATTGCTTATGTACCGGAAGATCGCGGCAATCAGGGACTCATCAAGCAGATGCGTATCCGCGAGAACGTGTCGCTGGCGGTGCTGCGCTCACTGGTGAAAGGTGGCATGGTCGACAATCGTGCTGAGCGCTCACTTGCCAAACTTTCGATTGAACAACTCAGCATCCGTACCCCTAGCGCTGAACAAATCGTCAATACCCTCTCCGGCGGCACCCAGCAGAAAGTCGTCGTCAGCAAGTGGCTTGCTTGCAAGCCCAAGCTGCTGATTATGGACGAACCCACGCGCGGCGTAGACGTTGGCGCAAAAGCCGAAATCCACCATCTCATCAGTGAACTCGCGCAGCAGGGTCTAGCCATTCTCATGATTTCCAGCGAGTTGCCTGAAATCATGGGCATGAGTGATCGCATCCTTGTCATGCGCGAAGGGCAGCTTGTCGCAGAATATCCACGCGAAGGCACGACACAGGAACATATTGTTTCTTCAATGATGGGCGAACAACAACGACTAGACGAGAAGGTGCAGGTGTAGTATGGCGTCCATCGCAAAACCGCAAGCCAATGCGGGTGTTGAAACCAGTTGGAGTGAACGTTTAGGGAGCTTTTTCAGTCAGGAAGTCGTGCTGTTCCTGTGTTTGATTGTGCTGTGTGTGGTGGTGAACGCTATCAACGGGCGCTTTTTGGCACAGCGTAACGTCCTCGACATCTTGACCAACAGTTCAATCATCGCCGTTGCTGCCATTGGCATGTCGATGGTGATTATCTCTGGCAACATCGACATCTCGGTAGGTTCGCTCATCGGCGTGCTGGCAACGATTAGCGGCACGTTAGCTGTGAACGCTGAAACCAGCGGCTATCCTTTATGGGTATCGTGGGTCGCGCCGTTGATCGTCGGTCCTTTAGTCGGGGCATTTATCGGCTTCCTCGTCGCGTATCTGCGCATTCCGGCGATTGTCGTTTCGCTCGGCATGATGAGTATTTTGCAGGGTGGCTTGATTATCGCAACGGGCGGCGCGTGGATTTACAACTTGCCAGAGGGTTACGGCATTGCGCAGCAGAAGATTGCCGAAATCCCCGTACCGATCTATTTCATGGTCATTCTCACGATCATCGCTGTCCTGTGGATGCGTTACAGTGCTACCGGGCGCTCCATCTACGCTGTGGGTGGCAACGCTGAAGCCGCGCGCTTATCAGGCATCTCTGAGCGCCGCATCATCATGACAGTGTTCATCATCAACGGCTTGATGGTGGGTATCGCAAGTGTGTTGTTTGCAACGAAGTTCAATGCTATTCAATCTACTGTTCCACCGGGTATTGAACTGCAAATTATCACGGCGGCTGTCGTCGGTGGGGTGAGTATTCTCGGCGGCGTGGGCACGGTAATTGGCTCGACCTTAGCAGCGATTTTCATCCAGGCGATTGGCTCAGCAATGCAGTTCACGCGCATATCAGACTACTGGATTCAAGCGGTACAAGGCGTGCTTATCCTGATTACGGTGCTGGTCGATTTGTTCCGCCGCCGCCAGATGATGCGGGGAGGCTAACCTCATGGCAACCGCTACCCCGACAAAATCCAACGACATGATGAATTCCCGCTGGCGCAATCTCTTGATTAGCCAGGAAGCAATTCTGGCTTTCATCACGATTCTCGTCGTCATCATCATCGCGCTGCGCACAGATCGTTTTCTACGTGCCGATAATATTTTGGGTCAACTGCGCTTGTTTATGGAAGTGGCGTTGATGGCTCTGCCGATGACGTATATCATCATCACAGGTGGCATTGACCTGTCGGTTGGCTCGATCTTCGGCATGAGTGCGATCATCTTAGGCTTCCTGTGGCAGGATGCAGGACTACCTCTGGAACTCGCGATAGTGATTGGCATCATCGCAGGGACACTTGCCGGGTT
>CALMZT010000554.1 GCA_937870805.1 uncultured Chloroflexota bacterium | reverse complement strand
ACGCAGTTTATCGCTCCGCGTTTTGAACCCAGAGCTAGCAGCTATCTGGTAAACCTCTGAAGAGGTTGAAAAATCGCAGCACCCAACCCGTGACGTTCTTTAGCTATTGAATACGGCGTATGCGGAATTGTAGGGCAGACCGACGTGGCTGCCCACTATCGGGCGCACACGCAGGTGCGCCCCTACAGATTGTCGTCTTTTACGCCGTATCTAAAAGTAAAACGTCATCACGGGTTTCCAATGCACATAGCTGGCAGAACTGCCAGCGTCCACCACAGCGAACGGATGCGTAAGGTGAGTTAGAATAAGTACCAATATGGGGGAGGGAATACGATGCGCAAGAAACTTGTTCTTTGGACGTTATTCTTCACACTGGTTTCTACCGTCTACGCACAGGACAGCTATTCACTGACGATTATGCACACCAACGATGTCCACGCGCAGCATGAACCGAACGCCGATGGCAACGGCGGCGCGGCGCTTCAGGCGACAGTGGTGGCAGAAATCCGCGCAGAAGCGGAGAACTCACTGCTGCTGGACGCGGGAGATCGTTTCACGGGTTCGATTTTCCACACCTTTTATCGTGGGCAGGATACAGCGCAGATCATGAACCTGCTGGGCTATGACGCCATGCTGACAGGCAGCTATGAATACACGCATGGCGCGCAAGTGCTGGCGGAATTTGTCGATGCGCTGGAATTTCCGATGGTGGTAGCGAACGTCGATTTTAGCGGCGCGCCGGAACTCAACGGCAAAATCCCGCCGTATGTGATAATTGAACGCGGCGGAGAGCAAATTGGCATTCTGGGCATCACCCAGGCCGACTCTCGCGTGCGCCCTGTGCCTGGTGTGGTGTTCGACAGTGATTACGTGGGCATCGCGCAGGCGGTGATTGATGAACTGACAGCGCAGGGCGTGAACAAGATCATACTGCTGTCGCATCTTGGCTACTTTGCTGATCTGGAACTCGCACCGCAGCTTCGCGGCGTTGACGTCATCGTCGGCAGCGACACCAATACGCTGTTGAGCAACACACTGCCTGACGCCGAAGGACCTTACCCCGCCGTGACGCAGAATGCGGATGGCGATACGGCGCTGGTCGTGCAAGCCTATTTCCGCTTACAGGTCATGGGACGGCTGGACGTAGAGTTTGACGCGAACGGCGTGGTAACTGCGTGGCGGGGCGACGATATTGCGCTCACGGCGGATATAACGCCTGATGCCGATATGGCGGAACTCGTGGCGCAGCTGCGCGAACCAATTGGTGACTTCCTGAGCCAGCCTGTCGGTGAAACAACCTTATTTCTTGAAGGGGCGCGCGAAGTCTGCCGTTTTGAGGAATGCGCGATGGGAAATCTGATCGCCGACGCGATGCGTATTTACACAGGCGTGCAGATCGCTTTCCAGAACGGCGGCGGCATCCGTGCCAGCATTGAAGCAGGCGAGATCACGGTGCAGGAAGTGCTTGATGTGCTGCCATTCAGCAACACCATCACCACATTTGAACTCAGCGGCGCGGACATCGTGACCGCGCTGGAAAACGGTGTGTCGCGCGTGGATGCGACGGATGGCACGGGACGCTTCTTGCAGGTGTCAGGCTTGCGCTATGAGTACGATGGCAGCCAACCTGCCGGACAGCGCATCACCAACGTCGAGGTCATGGACGACAGTGGGAATTATGACGTACTTGACCCCGATGAGGTGTATACCATTGCCACGAATGACTTCCTATACGCGGGCGGCGATGATTACACCGTTTTTGCCGAAAACTCGCGCAGCGGCGTTGACTTCGGCGTGACGCTGGATGAAGTCGTGCGGGAATACATCAGCACACACACGCCGCTGACGCTAGCAAACGAAGGGCGTATCACGCGCGTGGATCGGTAGAAGCAGAATTGTCCGTAGGGGCAGACCAATGTGTCTGCCCATCAACGGGCGTACACGTCGGTGCGCCCCTACAAATTAGGGTCTCACCTTACGCAGTTTATCGCTCTGGGTTTTGAACCCAGAGCTAGCTGAGAATGGGTAAACCTCTGAAGAGGTTCAAAAATCGCGTCGCCCAACCCGTTCACGGGTTTCCAACACCCATGGCTGGCAGTTTTGAACTGCCAGCGTCCACAACAGCAAACGCATGTGTAAGGTGAGTTAGGGTTTACGCCCTACTGTCATGAGATACCCTGTTGCGCCGAGCATCGTCGGTTCGCTTTCATAGGTTTCTCGCAGCGCCTGTATATCGTTCGAGTCCATACTGACGAACCACCTTTGATCTGCAACCTGCTATCTTTGCAAAAAATTATAGCGATGCCGTTGATGACCTCGCTGCAACCACACGTTAGTAAGCAGTATCCTGGCATAGACCTCAACTATTTGGTAAGTGAATCACTTACGATAATATTTTTTTACCGTAATAAATAACATAATACTTATCTGCCTTTAAGGTTTTATTGATCTAATTATGACAAATGAGGTAGTAATTTGAGATTGTCCTTCAAGGACAAAAGATCGTTATAAAAAAGGAGTACAGCATGGGCAACTTAAAGCGTTTCCTCGTGGTAAGTGTTTTGGTTTCGTTGGTGGTCGTCATGGGCGTTCTGGGGCTTGTGCAAGCACAGGATACGACGGCTGGAAGCGTACAATGCGACGCGGACTTGATTCTGAACCTGTATATTGCCGAGCGTTTCTTTGGCTTTAATCAAGTGCGTGATGCAATGATGACAAGCGGCATGGATACCTCGTCTATGGTCGATCTGAACACTCTTGACTGGGGGCAGTACCGTCCCTGGTTTGACATGAATATGGCGAACGTGTCTGACGGCACGCGCGCCAATGTGTGGACAGACGATCAGGTGAACGCGGTGAGTGGCATGTGGATGATGGATGATTCCACGTTCGATTCGACCATGAACGCGGGTACGGATACCAGCAGCATGACTTCCTTAACCCCCGCCGCGATTGCCGACGAACCCGCCGAATGTTCGCAGTTGCGTAACGAACTACGCCGCTTCTTTAGAATCGTCTCCTTCCAGGATCTCAGTGGCGGTTTCGGCACTACGGGTGGCACTCTGCCGGGAGCGGGCAGCGACGACAATGCGAACGACAACACATCAGGCGGCGCTGAGGCGACTCCTGAGGCGACGCCCTAGTGACTAAATGTCTGAACCGAGCGCAAAATAAGTAATATTACAAGACGGGGTGCATGATGTACCCCGTTTTGTATTGTTTGTGCCCAGCACTACGGCGTGTGCGTGCCTAAATCGAAGGGATGTACTGCCTCATGAGTAAAAGCGTGGTCGTGATGGTGGGTCAAATTCGCACACTGGTTAAATTGGCTCGGAGTTCGGATGGCAAGAATTTTTCTGATCTGCGCGCGATGTCGATGATACTGTTGGGTAGAAAATTACCAATCACGTTTTGCAACCCTTGTTCCCGGTCTTCCCCACCTTCATCAGTCAGGAGGATTTGTTCGCTGTAGGCAGCAATATCTTGCACAATCCGTTCATAGCGATAGTACGCCAGCGCGACGTGATCAATCGCCGTCTGACTGTAGCCCTGATAAAAGAGGGTTTCCTGCTGCGTCGTGTCGCAGATGCCCATCCCTGACCCGACAAACATCAGGTCACGCTCTTTCGGCGCTAAGATCGGATCGTCCCAATCCACGATATAAAAGCTGGCTTGCGAATCAATCAGGATGTTCCATGCGTGAACGTCGGAGTGACACAACACAAATTCGCGTGGTTGAGACTGAAGGGCTGAAGCGAGGCGTTCAGCTTGTCTCACCAGAAAAAGCACTGTATCTCGTTTCGATTTCAAGAAAGCAGCGAGTTTTGCCGCAGTCGGGTCATCAAACGTTTCTTGTTCTACGCGCCGCTGAAACTCTTTGACGATTTCTCGCCACTGCGGAGAAAATGTCTCACGTTTGAGGCGGTTCACGAGGGTTTGAGGCACGAGCGCTCTGTGGAGGCGTTTGAGCGCATCGCCAAACTCAACCCATTGGCGGGCTGACATCTCAACCTCAAAGGCATTGTGTCCCTCCACAAAGGGATAGAGAATCACCGCGAAATCGTCTAATGCTGCCCATAGCTGCTGTGTGGTGGTCTCTATGGGGACGATAATCTGCCTGATACCCTGTTCACTGAGGAATTTAGGCACCAACACCGACGTTTCGTTAAAGCTGCGTCTCAGCTTTAAAAAGTAAGGGGTTTCATCGTCGGCAACCACACGATACACAGCCGTATTCGCATCGGCTCCGAGTGGAAGAAACTCCACAGAGACAATGTGCAGCCCGTAGTGATCTTGTAAACAGGCGCTGATTTTTGCATCCGGGAGATCTGGCTTTTCCAGCATCGTTACTTCACTTTCAACGTGTTTTTAGTGTGTTTAGCAGTTATTTCAAGATTCAGAACCGTAGGGGACGACGTGCAAACTCCGTTTGCCTGTGTCGTCCCGCGCAAAAAAACGAATTTTGAAATGACTTGTAGAGTATCATGAGATTTTTGGGCGCACACGCAGGTGCGCCCCTACACCTGACCCGACGGTT
>CALMZT010000553.1 GCA_937870805.1 uncultured Chloroflexota bacterium | reverse complement strand
GATCACCCCGTCTGACACGCTTGTCAAAGTGATATTTCTTCATCTCCTGCGTGGCGTTACCATCCCTGCCTGTAAGTGCTTCCCGCCGCACGTGCTTAAATGTCTCTCACGGGCATTCCGCGCACGCATCACATACCACCCAATGTCCCACTGTTTGAACTCAGATGGTTCCACTCGGTACTTATCTTATATTGTTTGTCTTTTCCAACCGCTTCTAACCAAAATTTGTAGGGGCATGGCACGCCATGCCCTCTTGCTTAATCACCCTCGTTTTAGCGCCCAAAATCACGCTTGCCGAGCAAGCGCATGAGGTACACCAGCAGCACCGCGCCGACCACGCCCGTGAAAATCGCGCCGATGATGCCGCCGATATGCACGCCGAACAGCCCCAGAATGATGTTACCGACGAACCCGCCGATCAACCCCATCACAATATCGCCCAGCGTGCCGAAGCTCTTGCCGCTCACCAGCTTGCCTGAAATATAGCCGACCAGCATCCAGAACAGCAGCATGAAAACCAAGCCCAGCAGCCCGCCCGCGAGGTTAAACAGCGGCGGCACAATCACCAGCGCGCCAACGATTGCCAGCCCAACCAAGACCAAATTTGCCGTACCATTCCTACTCATCGTGACTCTCTCCTGATGTTCATCTATCACGATTCATTTACGCAGCCTCAGCCGAAAAGTTTCACCAAACTTGTAAAACTTGTGTAATGTGATGAGCTGGAAACGAACCCCCACGCTCAAATCTAAGGGTTAATTGTATTCGTTTTTAAGTCTCTCGCCGCTTGCGTGTAAGCGAAGCGGCGAGATTTAGAGAGGGGTTAACTGATAACTGTCAACTGAAAACTTTTTTTACCTTGCGAGGCTGGCAATCAACAAATCCAGCGCCAGCTTCGGCTCGATGCGTCCCGTTTTCATCTTCACATCGTAGTCCATCAGCGTGCGATAAATGTGCTCAAGCTGCGGCACGCTAAACGCCCGTGACTGTTTGCTGATCTTCTCTGCTGGATACGGCTTAATCCCCAGCGCCGCCGCCACCGTTTGCGGACTGCCGCCCGGTGAGGTTAAATGTTCCTTCGCCAGCAGCAGCAAGCGGAACTGGCGCACGATCATGCCATACACCGCGAACGGGTCTTCGCGGTCATCCAGCAGGCGGTGCAGCAGCCTCGCGGCAGCCGAAGCGCGCCCCTCTGCCAGCGCGTCCACCATCTCAAATAAGCTGGCTTCCTGCACATACGGCGTCAGCAAGGCGACATCTGCTTCAGTGATCTCGCGCCCTTCGGCATAGCTCACCAGCTTGAACAATTCGCTGTCGGCACGGCGCAAGTCCTCCGACGTGACCGAGGCTAATGCTGCCGCTGCCCGCGACGAGATCGCTGCCTGATAATGCTCCTTCGCGCGCTTGAGAATCCAGCCTGTGCTGTCTTTTGGCGCAGCGTACAGCTTGGCAAAACCCTTTTCCGCTGCCAGCTTCACGAGTTTGCTGCTTTCTGACAGCGCTTCACGCTCCGCAAAAACGAGGCGCGTATACGGCGGTAAATCCGGCAGCGCTTCCAGCAGGAACTCGACGCCTTTGACGTTGCCGTCGACGCCCTGGTCCTTGAACGCCATCATCGCCTTGAGATCGAGCGTCGGCGACGGAATGCCGATGCCCATCTTGGAAAACGAGTGGCCGGCCTCCTCGAACAGCTCGGAGGCGTGCAGCAGCGCCTTCGACGGGATGCAGCCGATGTTGAGGCACACGCCGCCCCAGAACCGGCGCTCGACGATGGCGACGCTCAGCCCGAGCTGGCGGGCGCGGATGGCGGCGACGTAGCCACCGGGGCCTGCGCCGAGCACCAACAGATCGACCGATTCTGCCGAGGTCATGCCCGCCCTCCCATGCTCAGCGCGCCCTCGCGTCCTTCGCACAGGAACTCCGCGACCTGCTGGCGCACGCCCGCGTCGACCAGCACGCGCCCGTGCCCGAGCCCGCTCGTGCGATGAAGCCGCGCGCCTGGCCACGCCTCGGCCAAG
>CALMZT010000552.1 GCA_937870805.1 uncultured Chloroflexota bacterium | reverse complement strand
TCACGGGTTTCCAATGCGCATAGCGGGCAGTTTTGAACTGCCAGCGTCCGCAGCGGCGAACGTTTTGCGTAAGGTGAGTAAATTATAAACTGTTCAGGAGATTTAGGTTTGAAGTATTCTCAGAAACGGCGCGGTGTATGACACGCCTCGCCATCCTCGCCGACATTCACGGCAACCTGCCCGCGCTGGAAGCTGTGCTCAAAGACATGCAGCAGTTCAACGTCGATCACGTGGTCGTCGCGGGCGACAACATCAACATGGGTCCCTTTTCAGTACAGGTGATGGAGCACATCGTGGGGTTCGCCGTCATGCGTGGCAACCACGAACTGTACCTGCTGGATTACCAGACACCGCGCGCCCCCGCCCACTGGCACGATTACACGCAGCCGCCCTGGCTCAGCGCTACTGTTCCCGCCTACTGGCGCAACGTCATCGCCACGCTGCCCGATACGCTGCAACTGCGTTTCCCCGGCGCGCCGTCCGTGCGTGTGGTGCATGGGTCGCCGCGCAGCCACTGGGAGCCGATGTTCGTCATTACCCCTGAAGATGAAATGCTGGCGATGCTTGAAGGCGTTGAGGAAAATATCGTGATCGCCGGGCACACCCATTTGCCGATGGAACGCCAGGTCGGGCGCTGGCAGGTTATCAATCCCGGCTCAGTGGGGCAGCCGCTGGATGGCAACTACGATGCCTGCTATATGCTGTTCGATAGCTGCGCCGACGGTTGGAGAGCCACCTTCCGCCGCGTGCCGTATGACATCAAGCTGCTGATGGATGAATTTGAGCGCGTCGGTTTTGTTGAAGCGTGCGGCGTGACCGGACGCATGATTGTTGAGGAGTTCCGCGATGCCCGCCCACGTATCAGCGCGTTCAATCGCTGGCGCGAACTGACGTATCCCGGTCAGCCCGCGACGATGGCAATGGCGGACGAATTCATGGCGCTGGACAACAAGTGGGATTACATGTTGCCCGCATTCCGCATCAATATGGATATTTAAGGCTTATTCGGGGAAAATATCGCGTACCGCCAGCGTAAACCCTGGCAGCACATCCTCACCGTCAAGCGTGCCGTTGATGTCAAGCTGCTGCGTGACCAGATTCCCCGCGCTGTCGAGACGGTGAACATCTACAATTTTCCTCTGCGGGTGAACCACCCACACCAAACGCGAACCGTATCGTAAATAGCTGCGAATTTTGTACATCATCTCGTCGTGCGTGTTACTCGGTGATAAAACTTCGACAGCGAGATCAGGAGCATCATGAAACTCATCGGGTAGCGTTGGATAACGTTGCTTGGACACAAACGATACATCGGGAATGAACTCATCAGTGGAGGATAAAAAGTAATTTTGCCCATCTCCAAACACCTGTCCTAAATCATGAGCAATCACATGACTCGATAGCGGCGTCGAGACAAGATTGATAATCGCGTTGTGTAACGGCTTTGCTCTCGCCACTTCGTAAATGACCCCCTTGATGAGTTCAAACCATTTATCTTCATTGCCCGGCAGATTTTCAATCTCGCGTAGATCATCTACCGTGTATAAGCGTTCCTGAAGTACCATCGCCTTATCAACCTCACATTGGCATTACATCCATTATAGTGCTTATCACAGCGCACATCGCCAATCGTAGGGGCATACCAGGTGAGCGAAGCGGCGTATGCCCTGTATTGACGACCCCAAATCTGCTGTATAATGCGCCTGGGTATTGATTTACGGAGAACCCCCACCGTTGCCATTTGCATACGTATCGACAATCTAATGCACTGATTGGGTCAGCCTCCTCGCTGACGCCGCTTTCAGTTTCATGTTGATACAGGTTGAGACGCCTCAACCTCACGCCGCTGTATTGGCGGTATGCAAAGGAAAGCTCATGTCTACCATTGGTTATCCGCGTCGTCCACGCCCGGACGCGCCCTTAATTTACCTCATCCTTGAGGGCGCAACATCGCTGGTTTTTCAGTTGATGCTCACCATCTACGTCGTCTTCTATGCCACTGCCGCCGCGCTCGACCCGTTGCAAATCATGCTGCTGGGCACAGTCTTTGAAGCGACCATTTTCCTGTTTGAAGTCCCCACAGGCATCGTTGCCGATGTCTACAGCCGCCGTCTGTCGATCATCATCGGTGTCGGCTTGATCGGCGTCAGTTGGCTGCTGATTGGGCTGCTGCCGTCGTTCGTCACGATTCTGATCTCAGAGATCATGTCGGGCATCGGCGCAACCTTCATGAGCGGCGCGACGGAAGCGTGGATTACCGACGAGATCGGCGCAGAACGCGCCAACAAAGCCTTCGTGCGCGCAGCACAGGTACGCACCATCTGTGGTATGTTCGGCATCGTCCTCAGTGTGCTTCTCGCCAGCATTCACCTGAGCGCGCCTGTCATCACGGCGGGCATTTCGCTTATCGGGTTAACGATCTTCTTGCTGATTGCCATGCCCGAAAACGGTTTCCGCCGCACGCCGCAGACCGAACGCAGCACATGGCACACGCTGGCAGACACCTTCCGTGAAGGGCTGCGCCTCATCAAACTGAGTCCGGTGCTCATTCCCATTCTGGCGATTACCGCGCTGTTCGCCTTTCACACGGAGGGTTTCGACCACCTGTGGCAAATCCACTTCCTCGACAACCTCACGCTGCCGAGCTTAGGGACATTCGACCCGATTGTGTGGTTCGGCATCCTCGGCATCGGCGCGAACCTGCTGAGCCTCGTGCTGAATGAAATCGTGCGTCGCCGCGTGAACCTCAACGATCACGAGAAAACCGCGCGTGCGCTGCGTCTCGTCTACGGCGTGCTGATGGTGAGCATTCTCGTGTTCGCGCTGACAACCAACTTCACGCTTGCCTTCGCCGCTTATCTGCTCATCGCCGCGCTGCGCAATGTCAGCGAACCGATCAACGCCGCGTGGTTCAACCAGAACGTGGACTCTCGTATCCGCGCGACCCTATTCTCGATGCGCGGGCAAATCAACTCATTGGGTGAAATCATCGCGGGACCACCCATCGGTGCGATTGGCAAATTCTTTTCCGTGCGTGCCGCCCTAGCTGCCAGCGGCGCGGTGCTGTCGCTCACGCTGCTGTTGTTCGCCTTCGTGCTGCGCCGCCAGCCCGCGCTTCAGGCTGTAGAGGAATAATTGACTGGGGCGAACGTCGCTTCGCTAACGAGGCTCGCCCTTTATCTCTTTTCCTACGAAACGTCTTACTACACGAACGTGATTCCCCCTCTCCATGCGCTGACAACTTCGGCTTTCAATCAACCTATCGCAATGGAGAGAGGGCTAGGGGGTGAGGTTCAACCAGATCATTGCTTTTCACTTGAGTCCATAGCGCCGCTTGATCGCCCTATCCACAATGCGATCAGGCAGCAGCCAGCGCAAAAACAGCGAACTCTTGCCCTTTGCCCCGACGACATAGCGCGTTTTCGGTGTTTTCGCCGTCAGCGCTTCGATCATCACCTGCGCCACCACCTCCGGCGGGTCGCCCAACGCTTCCTCAGTTGCCGTCGTCGCGCGGTACAACTTCAGCGACTCGCCGTACAACTGCTGTCCCTGCGGCGGCAGTTCGTCTCCGATCTCGTCTGTCGCTTTGACCGCCTTTTTCCAGATGGGCGTCGCAATGAAACCCGGCTCAATGCCGATGACGTGAATCCCCCACTGCCCGACTTCCTGCCGCAGCGTATCGGTGAACGCTTCCATCGCAAACTTCGACATGCAAGACGGACCCGAAAACGGCGTCGTGATCTTGCCAAGCATCGAAATAGTGTTGACGATACGCCCGCGCGCCTTACGAATCAGCGGCAGAAATGCCTGCGTCACGGCGACGTGCCCGATGAGATTGACTTCCAACTGCAAGCGCAGCGCATCCAATGGCAAAAACTCCAGCGGTCCCGTGATGGCAATGCCCGCATTGTTAATCAGCCCGTTCAATCCGCCGTCACCCAGCGCCTTGCCAATCGTCTCAGCCGCCGCCTGAATCATCCCCCCCTTCGTGATGTCAATCGGCACGATGCTGATGTTGGGGCGATTTTGCAAGCCGCCGGTGTCTTCACTCGGCAGCACGCCCGCGAACACCCGCCAACCGAGCGCGCCGAACTGCTGCGCCGCCGCCAAGCCAATCCCCGACGATGTGCCTGTGATGAAGACGGAGTTTTGGGTCATGACTTTATATCTTTTCTTCTACGGACGTATTCGAGCATAAGATCAAGAAACTCGTTTAACTGCTGCCGATTCCTCAGAACGATTTCGCAAAATTCTTTTAGGGTTATTTTCGGAGTTCCATCAATAACAACGATAGAATCGGCGTTTTCCATCATACTAGCAAGGTGTGCATAGCCTGCGATAGTCTCTACAGGTCGCCGCATGTCACTCGCCATCACAGCAATAAAATCATAAGGGTTATCAGTAAATGTATAGTCGTGTTGTTTGTTGGCGCTCATCGCTTATTCTCTATTAAAATCTTGGCATTCTTGACGACTTGGCGGTTCAAATATTCGTTTTTAGCTTCTCAATCTCCGCCAACGTCTGCTCTAGTGTAATATCTTCTCTCACTGCGAAGGGTCCCGTTTCCAAATCTATACCCTGTTTGTACGCTTCCAACACCGCCAGCATGCGCGCAGCGATGCGCCTTTGATCGGCAGGGATGTAATGTCTAAAGTTCAAAGGTAACGTGCTGTAGTCTACTTGGTCGCCATGAAAACTCGCTTTAAAGGTGTGCTCATAGGGAGTACCAAAATTGAATATCATCACATCGTCGCCGCTGAGAGGTATATTCGCAACCGGGAATGGTTGATCTACGTCGAATTCTAGATTCCACACAAATCCAGCATCGGGACGAGGATCAAGCACCAGAATACGATATGGATGAGCGTTCGACTCTCGATGATGATAATCAGGCAGGGTACGAAAGGTAGGTGGAGTCTCATGCAAATAATCCAGCTCAATGAATACCAATCCCGTAAGGAGCAGTTCTGTTCGCTTTGAACGATAGATTTGGGCGTCTTTGCTCTCGCCTTTATTCGATGGAGACAGCAGTTCTAGCCAGGCAACAGGGGTTTTGCTCTGCCGTTGAGAAATTGCAATTGAGCGAAAGGGCTTTTCACTGAGTACATCTTCAGCCAGCAGTTCACTGAGCGTCATACTAGGCTCGACAGCATAGCTACCAGAAATCGTACCCCGTGTAGGGCGTGTGTCGTAAACCAGCACATCGGATTCAGGGTAGCTCGAACCACCTTCAATACGTTTGATCTGGAGAGAATCCTGTACTCCTACGGTGTAGCCGAGTGAATGCAACTGTGCTTGGATATGATCTGCGATGTGAACAATGTGGCGTGAATGAAACTCATTCCACCCTCCCTCTGCCTGCAAATAGCTATGCAGATGCGCGTTGATGCCTCTATACTGATTTTTGATTGAATGAACCTCACCCATATCCTTATCCTTGCTTGGACGCTATTTCTACATCACATCTTTTAAGAACAAGTGTTCCAAAATCTACTATTTTCGTGTATAATAAACTCAACAGTCACTCACATTTGATTGAAAACTGTCAACTGAAAACTGTGAACTCATATTAACGAACCACCTGTTATGTTCCTGATTTGCAGACTTACATCTAACGTTGAGGTTAAAATATGGTTTGAATCTCAAATAATCCCGAACTGCGCTCCCTTTATTACTTACCTTATAAATCCTAACCTACGGAAAAACTCCTGATAATACAGGCTAAAATTTGAGTCACTCTCTTATTAATTCTTCTTTCCTTTGTGTCCTTTGCGCCTTTGCGGTTCAAACTCGGCATTCCACTCATTGCTCATTGCTCGTTGCTCATTGCTACCGCCTCAGCCTCCTGAGCACCAGCCCCGGCACTGTCCGCGCCTCGTCTACGCCGAGCACCACCGCCAGCCCGAAGAACGTCACCCCGCCTACTACCGTGCCCGCCAGCGCCGTCACCAGCACACCGTAGGGGTCTGCCGCCACGCGCACCACCAGCACCACCACGCCCATCAGCAGCGCACACACCAGCGCGCGCCCTGCCCCATCCAGCACGTAGCGATCATTCAAGCTGCCGCCGACCCTGCGCCGCAGCAGCCACCACAGCGCCGCCGCTTCCAACAGCGTCGTCACCGAGTTCGCCAGCGCCAGCCCCGCGAACGGTCCGCGACTCAGGCTGTTCGGGTCGCCCATCACGCGGATAAGCACGAAGCTCAGCATGATGTTCGCTACCATCGACGCCAGCCCGACCATCACAGGCGTGCGCGTGTCCGCCAGCGCGTAGAACGCCCGCGACAGCACTTCGAGCAAGCCGTGTCCTGCGATGCCCACCGCGAAGAACGCCAGCGCCCACGCCGTCGCCGCTGTGCTCTCTGCTGTCCACTCGCCGCGCTCGAAGATCAGCGCGATCACAGGCTGTCCTAGCACGATTAGCCCCACGCCCGCCGGAAGCGCCAGGAACAGCACGCCACGCAGCGCCCCTGCCAGCCGTTCGCGGAAGCCGCCCATATCCTCTTTGGCTGCCAGCGCCGACAGCGACGGGAACACCGCCGAGCCTATGCTCTGCGCGATGACACCCAGCGCGAAGAACAGCAGATACCACGCCGTCGTCAACGCCGTGTAGCTGCCCTCGATCATGTACGACGCGAAGTTGGCGTTCACCATGAAGTTGATTTGCACCACCGCCAGCCCCAACACGCGCGGTCCCATCAGCCGCAGCACGTCGGATACGCCGGGCGTTTGCAGGTCGGGCAGCCAGCGCAGCGGAATATTCAACTTGAGCCAGCCGGGAAGTTGTACGATGAGATGCAGCGCCGCGCCTAACACCGCGCCCCACGCCAGCCCATAGACGCCGGGCGAACCATCGGGATTGGGCAGCAGCCGTGACAGCACCAGCGCGCCGATAATCATGCCGACGTTGTACAGGCTCGGCGCGAGTGCCGACAGCAGGAACTGTTGATGCGCGTTGAGCACTCCCATCAGCAAGCCGCTTACGCCGAAGATCGCAACGGTGATGAGCATGATCTGCGTCAGCGAGGTGGTGAGTGCCTGCTGTGCCGCGCTCGCGCTCGGTTCGAGCAGCCCAGGCACAACGGCAGGCGCAAGCAGAATCATCAGCAGCGTCAGCGCC
>CALMZT010000551.1 GCA_937870805.1 uncultured Chloroflexota bacterium | reverse complement strand
ACAAGTCCGACTTATTGACCAGCACGTAGAACGCCTTCAGGTGCTTGCTGGCTTCCGGCTCGTCGTCAATCATTTGCAGCACGAAGTTGAGCGCGTCCTTGTGCAGATGAATGTCGTTGTGGTCGATGAGGAAGAGAATGCCGCGCGGCTGTGCCTGACGGAAAAGGTCAATCCAATCAGTTTCCCACATCGCGTATTCGCCGCCGACATCACGGTTCGGTTTCAGCTTGATATTTTCGTCTGATTCAATCTTCGAGGCGAAATCGGGCACCACATCGCCCCCTGCGGCAGTCGGTTCTGGCGCAAAATCGCTAATTTCTGACATATTGCGTTTCAGCCATTCGATGAGCGTGGTTTTGCCCGTTTGCCGTGAACCCAAGACGATGAACGACAGCCCGCGCACTTTGACGTACATGAAATCGTCCAGCGAACTGGTGAAATTTGAAATTCCGCTTGTGACTTTGGAGATGGTTCCAAAGATCACCGTAATGAGTTGGTCGATGATATTCGCCATAGTGTCCTCAGAAGTTACGATACTACCATTATTACGCAAACAGTACGGCGTAAGTTGTAAAAAAAGACCCCTTGCAACCATTGTACAAGAGGTCTCCCATTTTTTTGCAAGATTAGATCACTACGATGCAGCTTCAACCTTCGCGGGCACGAGATCCAGCCGGTCTGCAACGACCCTAAACGCTTCCAGTGCGCGATCAAGATGCTCTTTGCGATGGGTCGCCATGTAGCTAGTACGTAACAGACTGCTTCCTGGCATGACGCCGGGCGGGACGACGGGATTGGTGTAAACGCCTTCCTCAATCAGCGCGCCCCATGCCAGCGCCGTGCGGAAATCATCACCGAAAATCACCGGGATAATCGGCGTGTTGCTGTGACCTGTGTTATAGCCTAAACGCTTGAAGCCAGCGCGCATGTATTCCGCGTTATCCCACAAATTCTCGACGTGCTGTGGCTCAGTTTCCATGATATTGAGCGCAGCAAGTGCGGCGGCGGCGCTGGCAGGTGTGATCGCGGCGGAGAAGATCATGGAGCGCGCATGATGCTGAATGTAATGGATGACCTCGGCGCTGCCTGCGATAAAGCCGCCGAGTGAAGCGAAACTCTTGCTGAACGTGCCCATAATCAGGTCAACTTCATCTGTCAACCCGAAATGTGCTGATGTGCCGCGTCCATTGCCTGTGACGCCGATGCCGTGCGCGTCATCGACCATGACCCGCGCGCCGTATTTCTTGCAAATTCGGATAATCTCTGGCAGAGGCGCAATGTCGCCGCCCATGCTGTACACACCGTCCACAATGACGAGCTTGCCCGCTTCGTCGGGCAGCTTGCTTAACACCTGATCGAGGCTGGCAAGATCATTGTGGCGGAAACGCTTCATTTCGCCTCGACACATCAAACAGCCATCGACAATGCTGGCGTGATCGTCTTTGTCGATAATGACGTAATCACCCTTTTGCACCAATGCCGAAATCGTGCCGACGTTGGTTTGATAGCCTGTAGAGAACGTCAGCGCCGCCTCTTTGCCGACAAATTTCGCCAGGCGGCGATCAAGCTCTAGATGAAATTCCAGCGTACCATTCAGGAAACGTGAGCCAGTCACACTTGTGCCGTAGCGCTCAACGGCGTCCATTGCCGCCTGTCGCACGCGCGGGTCCATGGTCAGCCCTAAATAATTGTTCGAGCCGATCATGATGACTTCTTTGCCTTCAAAGGTTGCTGTTGTGCCTTCGGATTGGCTTAATGCGCGGAAATAGGGATACATCCCCATCGCCATTGCCTCTTTTGCATAAGTATACGAGCCTATTTTGTCAAATAAATCGCCCACGATAACCCCTTCTTGCCGCCTATCCAGCAGCATTATCTTGTTACGCTATAACACCACTTAACGTTGTGCGTTGTGAATCCGGAAAGTTTAATCTTTTTTCTATAGATTGACAATGAATGTTTCTTCCTTGCCATGACGGTGCACTCGCGTTACAATTAAAGACACTAAGTTAAAAATTTCACGGGAGTGCAACAAAAATGTCTGGCTTAACACTGCGTCGCATTTTTGTGTGGGTCGTGTCAATGATTTTGGGCTTCGCCATTGCAGCCTTTCTGGTGACGGGTGTCATCTGGCGGCTGGTTCCGGCGGGCGAACCTATTAGTATACAGAAGTACGGATATATATATTTTGCCGTGACAGCAATACCTATTGGACTAATATTTGTGTGTTGGCTCGATCTATTTATGGATACACGAATCCTGCCAGACTAAGCATCCACTTTGATCACACAACAAGCAAAGGTGAGCCACGAAGGTTCACCTTTTTGCAATAATGCTTAGAATGTCATCGCATCCACTCAAGCACATATTTCGGCAGCCATTCAAAAAAGACATATCGACTGCCTTTCGACGAGTTACAACTCTTACAGCACACTACAATATTTTCTGCCCAATCACTTCCTCCTCTGTCTAGTGCCACTAGATGGTCTTCCTCGTACTCTCCATTCAATCGTTTACCACACCAACAGCATAATCCATCCTGTAATTCGTACTGGGCATCGACCTCTGCCTGTGTATGAAATCCTTCTGCATTTGCCTATAATGCGCGGCGTTTACGTCTTCCATATTTTCGGATTAGATGTACCTTCTCTGGGTTTTCCTGACGCCATTTCTCATCCGCTGCCTTTGCCTTCTCTGGGTTTTCCTGACGCCACTTCTTGCCTGCCGCAATTGCCCTTTCGGGATTCTCTTGTCTCCACTTCCTGCCATTCGC
>CALMZT010000550.1 GCA_937870805.1 uncultured Chloroflexota bacterium | reverse complement strand
CGCTGCGATTTCGCCTGTCCCATCTACCACAGACGTGGCAGTATTGCGAGGTGTACGCGGGATTTTTGCGCTCCAGCCGAATCCCTTGCTCCTCACAATGCCGTGCCAACACATCCGCAGTATAGGCATAAAGCCAATGAGACAGTCGTCTATTCTGGTTGCGCGAGAACGTCCCGCGCTTGCCACGTTTGACGTGTTTCAGATTTTCAATACACAAGACTTTGATATTCGACCAGTCAAGCTGCTTGATCGCCTGACCGATCAAATCTTTGGCTTCTTGATGAGTATGTTTCTGGCGTTTGCTGAAAGCGCGAATACGCTGAACCGTGTCTTGACCAACATGCTGCCCATCGGAGAACACCAATCCATTGACGTAGTTCGAGTCCATCCCTACCACGCGACCATTCGTCTTTGGCTCAGGACGCGCCTTCTCCAACAGGAAATCCACAAACACTCGTCCCTGCTTCCAGCCAAGCCGCAGCGTTTTGGACAGTTGCCAGCCTTCGTTGAGTTTGCGCTTGAGATGGCGGGTAGCATGGACTGGCAGCAGCAAGCGAGGAGCACCAGAGCCGATCAAACGCACCGCGATATCGAAGTGGCACTTCGCAAAAGGCTCAAGCGTGACGAAATGATAGTAGAGCGTGGTCGTCCATTCCCGTATCTGCGGTTTGCGTTTCTGATCTTGCTCAATTTGGCTACGCACGGTCTCTTTGGCTTGTTTGGCAAGGGCTTGAGCAAGGCGTGTGGTCAAGCCAAAACGCTCACAACCGCGATGCACCGTTGCCAAATCTGCCAATTCAGAGGAGAAGTCCTGGCGTTGCCAGAACAGATCGACAAAATACTGCGTAGCATCGTGACAGCGCGGCAAGAAATCGCGCACGATACTGCCTTTGCCCACATTCAAGTCGTTGAGAAACACGCGCGACGAGCGACGCATAACTTTCGACTTGCGATGCGCTTTTTTCACAGCCTGTGCTCCACCACACTATTCGTCGGTTGCTGACGAAGAAAGGGACAGATCCCTTGACTTTTATTCATCAATGGTGTGATTTGAAGCAAAACATATCGAAGAACAGCAAACGGTTCAAGGATTAATGAGTTATGCAAATAAATGTCCCTCTAAATTACACTAGGATTTACGCAGTTGAATCGCAATTGTGCCTGAACAAGGGTTTTATGCAGTTTAACGGTTAAAGACGGCGTAAAAGAGGGTAGGTGTAGGGGCGCACGCCGCTTCGCTTACCGTGTGCGCCCGCTATCGGGCAGACACATCGGTCTGCCCCTACCATGTCCGATACTCCGTATTCTTTAGTTAAAGAGCATAAACGCTGTGTTCGTGAACCCAACGACGTAACTTCTATACATACATTGCTTGACACAAGCGAGCGAGTTTTTTATAATCCGTTTCTATTGTGTCGATTGTCGACAATCGACAGACGACAAGATTATAGAGTTGTGAAAAATAACTGTCAAGTTTATCAATCCCATCTGTTATGATCGCCTGGCAGATGATTTAGTGAACACTTTATGAAAGACACCAACAGCCTTCTCAATCAGATCAATAACAAGCCGCTGCGCGAACGGATTCTCGACATCCTGCGCGATGCCATTGTCAGCGGTGATCTGAAGCCGGGGCAAACGCTGGTCGAAACTGAGCTCGCGGCGCGCTTTGGTGTCAGCCGCGCGCCGCTGCGGGAAGCACTGCAAATTCTGAATAACGAAGGGTTAGTTGAAACGATTCCTTATCATGGGACGACGGTTCGCCGTTTAACGCGCACCGATATTGAAGAACTCTACAGCCTGCGCAGCGTGCTCGAAACGTTCGCCGTGCGCCGCATCATCGCCCATAACTCAGCCGAAAATATCGAAGTTTTGCGCAAGTTGTATGACGATATGCTGGCAGCGGCGGAAGCAGGCGATTTAGCGCTGGTCAATAGTATTGACCGTGCGTTTCACGATACGCTGCTGGAATTGAGCCAACACAGTCTGCTGCTGAGTACGTGGAATGTCGTGTCGATGCGTGTGCGGCAGGTGATGGCGCTGCTCAACCGTCGCAACAGTGACTTGCGCACTATCGCCTATAATCATTTACCAATCATCGACGCGATTGCCGATAACGACGAAGAACGCGCCGCTGCCCTCATCCAGAAACACGTTGCCGCTTCGGGCGATTTGATTGCCGAAGGCTGGAGCGAAAACGGAGGCGAACCGTGAACGCGCGGGTGCTTGTCACTGGCGCAGGCGGCTTTGTGTGCAGCAATATCGTCGGCACGCTGCTGGCGCAGGGGTACGACGTGATCGCAGCAGACCGCGCTTTCGACGCGCAGTTGATGGACAGCTTGCGCACGGAGTGGCGCGGGCGCATGACGCTGCTGGAAACAGACGCGGCACATCTGCCAGCGGTGGACGTTAACGCGCTGGTTCACGGCGCAGCGATTACCGCATCGCCAGAAGAAAGCGGACAAACGCCTGAAGATCATTTCCGCGCCAATATGAATCCCCTGTTGACGATGCTGGAATGGTCGGCGCGAAATCAGGTGCGGCGCGCGATCTTCCTCAGTTCGAGCGCCGTGTACCGTCAAACGATGTCGGGCACAGTGCATGAAACGATGCTGCCGCACCCGCACGGCTTATACGCTATCGTTAAACAGACGATGGAAGTGCTGGTGGAAACGCTGCGCGACCTTTACGGACGCGACGTTATTACGTTACGCCTGAGCAACATTTACGGCTTGAATGAACACACGCGCTTTACCCGTCCGCGCGTGAGCCTCGTCGCCAGAATGATTGACGAAGCGCTGCGCACAGGCACCGTGACGGCTTACGAAAACAGCGTTGCACGCGACTGGACGTTCGCGCCGGACATCGGCAACGTGATTGATCTGCTGCTGCGTTTGCCGACAGTCAAACACACACTCTACAACACAGCATCCGAACAGGTGCTTAACCAGCAGCAAATTGCTGAAGCGATTCAAGCCGCGCTGCCCAACGTCCGCATTGAACTACACGCGGGCAGTGACCCTAACGAAAGCCAGATTACACGCTTCGGTTATTTGTCCAGTGAACGGCTGCGCGAAGAAACCGGATTCAACGATTGGACGCCGTTTGCCGAAGGCATCAAGCAGATTATTGAGGCGCAGTCCGGCGCGTCGGCAAAGGCGGCTCCATGACAGCATTACGAGTCGTACTGGCAGGATTAGGGGTACGTGGCAAACACTGGGCAGATGTGCTGACCCGTTCGCCGCGCTGCGAAATCGTCGCTTACGCCGACCCTAACCCTAGCGCTGTTAAGCGCATCGCCGGATTGTTCGGTGAGCGACCCGCGTTCGCCTCTGCCGAAGAAGCGTTAGCTGCGACGCCCGATGCACAAGCCTTAGTGCTGGCGAACCCGCCCATTGGACGTGAAAGCCAGATACGCGCTGCTGTCGAGCGTGGCATCCCGATGCTGATCGAAAAGCCGCTGGCATTGAGCGTGGCAGAAGCGGCGCAACTTGTGAAGATTGCCGAAAATGTGGGTGTGCCGCTGATGGTGGGTTTAAACTTCCGCTATCTGACGGTCACGCAAGAAACAATGGATTTGTTGGCAAGTGATGCCGTCGGCAAGCCGGAGTTTGCACGCTTCACTTATGAACGCTACCGCGATGGCAACCGTCCTGATCTGAACAAGTATCCCCTGACGATGGATCAGCCGATGTTGTGGGAACAGTCTATCCATCATTTTGATTTGATGCGCTACGTCTATCAGCAGGAGCCAGTGCTCGTGCAAGCGCAGACGTGGAATCCTTCATGGAGCATGTACGAAAGTGACGCCAATGTCGCCGCGCTGTTCACGTTTGACGGCGGCATGATCGTCAACTATCAAGGCACATGGCAAAGCGGCTGGGCAGAACCGCGCTTTGAATGGCGCACGGACTGTAGCAACGGCATCATCAGCCAGCGCGATCAATTTGGCGAACTCCACTACGCGCACCGTAATGAGTCAACGCTCACGCGCGTAGACCTGCCGCCCCACGAAACGTGGGTGACGGAAACCCAAGCGCTGCTCGAAGCGTTTGTCGATACGGTTATCGACGGTGCGCCGCTGCAATGCAGTGGGCGCGATCACCTGATGTCTTTAGCGATGGTCGAAGCGTGCGCGTTATCGAGTAGGGAATCGCGCGCCGTGACGATCAACAGTTTATTAGGGTAGGTGTTTGATGAATGAAGTTGAGTGTTCGCCTTGACCTCACCCCCAAACCCCGCCGCTTCGCTTACCCCAACGCGCAAAAAGGAATAGGTTGGGAATATGTGTGGCGCGGGAGAGGGGGAAATGCTGCGCGTGGCGAGACGTTTGGAAGAAAAGAGGTTGAAGGTTCGCGTATTTAGATGCCAAGCATTAAGACCTACCCTGGTAAACGATCAGTAGTGTCCTGTAAATAACGCGCCCCGCGTGAAAGGAGAGAGCACATCGACGCAATACAACGGTCTATAAGTGGCAAAATCGTTCATTTTACGAGTAAAGGTGGATTTAGGATGAAAAGAGTTTTTTCTCCGCTTGGTATTTTAAGTATCGTATGCCTGCTGCTGGCAATGCCCTTGATGGTGAGCGCACAGGCAGCGCTGCCCGACGACACAACGCTGGTCATCGGACAAAGTGTAGACATCGCTTCGCTTGAGCCATCGCTGGTAACCTCACGGCAGGAAGCCAATATCTTCGGGCATGTGTTTGCGACGCTGTACGAGATTTCTGAAGACGGCACGCTGCAACCTTATCTTGCCAACAGCTACAGCATTTCCGAAGACGGGCTGGAATGGACGTTCACGCTGAACGAAGGGCTGACCTGCCAGGACGGCGAGGCACTGACGGCGGAAGATGTCGCTTATACCTTCCAGCGTGCTGCGAACCCGGATAACGCCTTCACAGGCAACACCGTCGGTTTCGTGATGCCCGGCGTCGGCTACGTCGATGCCCGCGCTGACAGCGAACTCGAAGTCACAATCGTCATGGATGAGCGCCAGTCAGAACCGCTGCGGCTTGGGCTGCTGTCGGAGGTCTACATTCACTGTAAAGACTCCTACGAAGCGATGACGCTGGAAGAAGCCGCCACAACGCCAATCGGCTCTGGTCCCTACCGCGTTGTCGAATGGGTGCGTGATGATTATGTGCTGATCGAAAAAGTAGCGGATTTCACGCTGCGCGAATCAGGCTTTGAACGTATTTACTGGCGCGTTATCCCCGAAGCCTCAACGCGCGTCGCCGAACTGATCGCGGGCAACGTGGATATCATCGCCAACGTGCCACCCGATCAGATTGAAGCCGTCAACAACTCCGGCACAGCAGAAGTGCAAGCGGTACAGGGTACACGCCGCATGTACGTTGGTTTCAGCCAGCGCGACATCTGGGAAGGCGAAGGCGCTGAAGCTATTCGCAACCCCGCCGTGCGCCGCGCCTTGCAATATGCTGTTGACGTGCCGACCATCTGCCAACAGCTTCTCGGTGTGGAATGCACACGCGCTGCAAGCATGGTCAATGACCCCAACAGCAACCCGAATCTGACGCCGTATCCCTACGACCCTGCGGAAGCCGAGCGCCTGTTAGATGAAGCGGGCTACCCGCGCGGTGAAGACGGCTGGCGCTTCGACATAACATTCCAGGGTCCGCGTGGTCGTTATCTGAATGACGCGGCGGTGGTACAAGCCATCGGTCAATATCTGACGGATGTGGGCATCAACGTCACCGTCGAAATCCTCGACTGGACATCGGAATATCTGCCTGCCGTTCGTGAGCATAACGTCGGTCCGATGTTCTTCCTCGGCACAGGCGGCGCAACGTGGAGCGCGCTGTACGACATGACGGACATCCGCGAACCGCAGGGCGGCACGAACTACACCGAGTGGAACAATGCTGACTGGTTCGCAGGTTGGGAAAGACTCGCCAACATCACTGATCCTGCACAGGAACAGGAAGTGATCAATGAGATGTTGCAGATCATGTACGACGACTCGCCCTGGCTGTTCCTGTACTTCCAGCCAGATTTCTATGGTGTGAGCAATCGCATCAACTGGCAGGCGCGGCGCGATGAACAGGTGATCGTCTACAACGCGACGCTGGCTGAGTAATAAGCATATCGGTAACGGACAAGGGGTTTTTGCAGTTTAACTATTTAGTGCGGGTAGCCCGCCAGAGACTGAAGTCTCCGGCTGCCGAAGTGCCACGTCCACTGAAGTGGACAGAAAAGGCTTTTCGGGGCATGGTATTTAAAAAAGCACAAACCCCTTGTTCAAGCAAGAGTATAAGATTGCAGGGGTGCAGCACGTAAGCGAAGTGAATGCGCCCCTACGACACGACGAACGGTAAAGTCTCATGGCAAAATATCTGGTGCGGCGGCTGTTGCAATCGGTGGTTGTGATTCTAGGTGTTACCCTGCTGTCGTTTTTGACGCTGCATCTGGCAGGCGACCCAACGTATTTGTACGTCAGCGAACGGGCAACGCAGGAGGAGATCGATCAAACCCGCGCGCTGTTGGGGTTTGATCGTCCGCTGCCCGAACAATACCTGCGCTTTGTGGTGCGACTGGCACAGGGTGATATGGGCAATTCGCTGCGTGCCCGCACCCCGGCACTGCCGCTGGTGATGGAACGACTGCCCGCCACACTGGAACTGACCATTTTTGCGATGGTGATTTCGACGCTGCTGGCGATTCCCATTGGTATCATTTCAGCGGTGAATCGCGGCACGGCGTTAGATGGCGGCGTAATGTTGTTTGCCATGTTCGGACAGTCGGTGCCGAGCTTCTGGTTAGGCATTATGTTGATCTTATTCGTGGGCTTGAGTCTGCGCTGGCTGCCAATTTCGGGGCAAGTGCCGGTGCTGGTGCCGCTACTGCAAGGCGACTTGATGACGGCAGCGGAAAATTTCCCTCAAGCGTTTCGCCACCTGATTCTTCCAGGGTTGACGATTGGCGTGTTTTCGCTGTCACGTAATGCGCGCCTCGTGCGTTCTTCGATGCTGGAAGTGCTGGCGCAAGATTACGTCGTCACGGCACGCTCCAAAGGTTTGCGCGAACGCACCGTGATTCTGCGCCATGCGCTGCGCAATGCACTCATTCCAGTCATCACAATGATCGGCTTGGAATTTGGCTTTTTGCTCAGCGGTGTGGTCGTGGCAGAAACGGTATTCTCATGGCCCGGCGTTGGTCGGCTGGTATTCAACGCCATTACGCAGCGTGATATTCCGCTGGTACAGGCGGCGGTGGTGACGTTCTCATTCATTTTTGTTTTGTTGAACCTGTTGATTGATCTGCTGTACGTTCAACTCGATCCGCGCGTTCAGTTGAAATAAGGCGAAATTCGTGGAAACGCAGCTCGAACACTCCGAAAAGACTCAGCCGCCTCCTGTGCCTGTTGCCATCGGGCGACCACCGCAAGCCTCAGCATGGCGGCGCGCGCGTCACAGCTTACTGCGGGCGCGCTGGCCCATTGTTGCTATCATCATTTTATTGATTGCGACGTTGTTTGCGGTCTTTGGTCCACAGGTTTCGCCCAAAGACCCCAATCGCCAAAATCTGATGCTGCGTTTGACAGCGCCATTCACGCGCGATGAAGCTGGCGCGATGGATTTCCCGCTTGGGACGGATGCGCTGGGGCGCGATGTGCTGTCGCGCTTGATTTATGGCGCGCGTGTCTCGCTGGCGGTAGGCGTTACAGCGGTGGTCATCGGTGGTTTTCTGGGGACATCGTTGGGGATGATGGCAGGCTACTTCGGCGGAAAAATCGACGACATGATTATGCGAATCGCCGATATTCAACTGGCGTTCCCGTTTATCCTGCTGACGATTATGGTGCTGGTGGTATTGGGTCCCGGCGTGGTTAATCTGGTGCTGGTGCTGGGGATTGGGCAGTGGGTGACGTATGCCCGTATCGCGCGTGGGCAAACCATTTCGCATCGTGAAAAAGAATACGTTGAGGCGGCACGCTGTATCGGTGCGCGCCATTGGCAGATTATGTTCAAAAGCATCTTTCCGAACATCGTCGCGCCGTTGATCGTCATCGCCTCGTTTAATGTCGCCAGTGTAATTCTGGCAGAAGCATCGCTGTCGTTTTTGGGCTTGGGTGTGCCGCCGACAGTACCGACGTGGGGCGGGATGCTTGCCGAAAGCCGCGATCAACTGTTGGGCGGCAGCTGGTGGCTGGCGGTGTTCCCCGGCTTGGCGATCATGCTCACTGTGCTGGCGTTGAATATCCTCGGCGATTGGGTGCGCGATTTCCTTGACCCGCGTTTGCGCGGTGTGGGGTTTTAGCAAAAAGGGTTTTTCGTGGTTCGTCGTGGTGGTCGCGCCAGAGACTGAAGTCTCCGGCTGCCGAAGTGCCACGTCCACTGAAGTGGACAGGGAAGCATTGTCCGAATTCACTGGTTAGAGAGCATAAGTGGTCTATCTCACGATTCGCACGGTTAACCCCTATCCCCCAGCCCCTTTCCCCGCCAGTGGAGAAAGGGGAGCAATGCGACGCACGGTATGATTGTGGAGAAATATTTTCCGCTCCAATTGCGAGACAGACCAAGAAGCCCTTTGTTGGCTAAGCAACTTAAGGCAACAAATTCAAACGAAAAACTAAAAACGAACAACCAATTACTGACAACAAATAATTTTGGAAAAATATGACAACAAAAACATTTGTAGGCATTCAAATCGGCGCGATCAGCTTTATTGACGAAGGTGTTGAGCAAGTCTTAGATATTCTGCAAGAGAAAGCAGGCGTCAATGCGCTGTTCATCTCGGCGCTGTCATGGAGTAGGGGCAACGCTGGACGCGCGCTGTACGGCTTCCCCGATCATGGCGTCGCAGAGGCGGATGATCTGAAAGGCGGCGCGTTCTGGAAGACGAACCCCGATTACTATGAGGCGACGTTCCACAAGAAATTCGATGCGCATGATCCCCTCTATAAGGGCTTTGATACATTTGCCGATGTGCTTCCCGCAGCGAAAAAACGTGGCATGAAGGTGTATCCCTACTACTGCGAAACGTCGGCGTCATCGATTCGCTCGATCTGGCAGCCGGGCTTCGCACACTTCCTAGACCGCGACCACTGGGGAAAGATGGCGACGCGCCCTTCCCTGCTCAATCCGCATTACCGTACATGGTGGCGCAGCGTGATTGATGACTGGTTTAGCAATCATGAGTTGTCAGGGATGCTGTGGGGTATCGAACGCCAGAGTCCACTGATGGACATCTTCCGCGCTGATAGTTCGACGGGCTTTGATGAATACTTCAAAGCAGAGGGACGAGCACGGGGTATCGACTTTCAGCGGGCGACGGAAGGTTATCAGAAAATCGACACGTTCCTGCAAGGTGTGCGCAAAGGGGATCGTCCGCGTGACGGTGTATTTGTCACGCTGCTGCGCCTGCTGCTGCATCACCCCGAAGTGCTGATGTGGGAAAAGATGTGGCTGGACGCACACCGCGATATGTATCATGAGATTTCGGGACAAATCCGCTTCTATAATCCAAAGCATGAAGTCGGCTTGGGCATCTGGCAGATCATCAACACTTATAACCCGTATCTCAAAGCGCAGTATGACCAGAACGAATACGCGCCGTATGCCGACTGGTTCAAGCCTGTGCTGTATCACACGCCCGCTGGACTGCGTTTCGCACAATTCGCCGATGCGTGGCACAAAGGTGTGCTAGCAGATGCGACACCGGACGGTGCCTATCAAGCACTGGCGACAGTGTTGGGGTTGAATGATTACATCGCGCCGCGCAAGGATGCGCCGACATCGGGTTTCAAAGCCGAATATGTGAAAGCGTGGACGGAAAACCTGATTGCCGATACCGGAAAAAAAGTGTATTCAGGGATTGGTGTCGGTGTTGGCGACGGCGGCGACAGCAAAGCGATCACACCCGAAGAAGTCAGCGCGGGCGTTCACGCGGCGTTTGATGGTGGCGCAAGTGGCGTGCTCATCTCCCGCAATTATTCGGAAGCGACACTCAGCGGCTTAGAAGCCGTCGGCAAGGTGTTGAAGGAACGCGGGCTGTGGTAGGGAGAACGGCGACTCCCCTATCAAGCAAAACGGGACGACACGTTGGTCGTCCCCTACGAGAATCCACATCTGTAGGGGAAACGAGCTAGTCATTGCGTGCGAGAACCGATTTGTAGGGACAGACCAATGTGTCTGTCCGCATTTCGGCAGGCAGCACATCATTACGATAGATTTAGCATGAGTTGGGTTCTCAAACGAGAAAATAGTATTCTATTCCTCAATACCTTCGCCAATTAAGCGGCGAAACGGTCAAGACGGCGAACGCGAATGCCGCTGAAGGCGGTAAGGCGCTGC
>CALMZT010000549.1 GCA_937870805.1 uncultured Chloroflexota bacterium | reverse complement strand
AATATGTCCCCTAAGCGATAGGAGATGCGCTTCCCATCAGTATGGACTTGATAAGCATTGAGTTGATTGACAGTCGTGATGTGCCCCAGCATTTCGAGGCTAATCACCAGATTTTGCCCAATCAAGCTCAATAAGCCTTGCAGTTCTTCATGGAAGATCGTTGGTGTGACTTCAGGACTTTCAATGAAGTAGAATGCCCCGCCGCCTGCATTAGAAATCGCCATCATCAGATCTTCGTTGAAATCCTTGCCGAGTCCCATCGTCGTTGTGCTGATGCCTTCAGCAAGCTTCTGCTGTGCCAACCCTACTAACTTGCCCTGATCGGTAATCCCTCGATTGGCAAGCCCATCGCTCATCAGAATGACGCGGTTAACACGATTTTCCTCATACTTCTGCGCGACAAGGTTACAGCCTTCCAGCCACCCTCCACTGAGATTAGTCGTCCCACTCGCTTTAATACCTTCTAAGCGATGACTGATGGCATCTTTACGCTGCACGGTTTCAGGATATAACAGCGTTTCTACCTTGTCGTTGTATAACACAATCGACAAAATATCGCGCGCGCCGAGGTTCTGTACTAGGAATTGTGCGGCTTGTTTTGTGTAATCTAATTTCTCGCCTGCCATTGAGCCACTGCGGTCAATGACCAGACTAATATTAACGGGACGCCGCCGTTCATCGCCCGGCGCAGGACCTGAATTGAGTCGCGCCATCAGATATAACTTGTGCGCTTGT
Organism: uncultured Chloroflexota bacterium; assembly: GCA_937870805.1. GTDB lineage: Bacteria > Chloroflexota > Anaerolineae > Aggregatilineales > Phototrophicaceae > JACAER01. The sequence goes on along the minus strand of CALMZT010000549.1, from coordinate 1,981 downwards.
TCTACTGTAATAACGTCGTAATCCAGGACAAAATCTGCCTGCATTGTCAACCGTTTCTTTTTTACGTTGCCGACCTATCCGCTATTCTAGCACAAAAGCGTAATGTGGATGCCGTCATGTTCTATTGAACTTGTGCTTTTCAACAGCGTCTTCAACCATTTTTCCATCGATTAAATGCAAAATACGATCTGTCTGGCTGGCGAGTTCTCGATCATGCGTTACGATCACAACAGTGGTACCAAACTCCGAACGAATGTTCTGCAAGGAATCCAGAACAGCCGCACCCGACTCTGTATCCAGATTCCCCGTCGGTTCGTCCGCCATCAAAAGCGGTGGGTTGTTTGCCAGTGCCCGCGCAATAGCGACTCGCTGCTGCTGCCCACCGGATAATTCCGACGGACGGTGATTCAGGCGATCTTGTAAACCCAGACTCACCAGTAACTCTTTCGCTCGTTTTTCTGGGTTGTATGCCCGCTTCCGTGCGAACTGGACAGGCAGTGCCACATTCTCTAACGCTGTCAACGTGGGGATTAAGTTAAAGAACTGAAAGATGAAACCGATTTTCTCATTACGAATTTCGGTGAGTTGGTCTTCGTTCATCCGAGTAATGTCAACACCATCGATTTCAATCTTGCCTTGCGTTGGGCTGTCTAATCCGCCGATAATCCCCAACAGTGTGCTCTTACCACTTCCCGATGGACCTACGATGCCTACAATTTCCCCGCTGAGGATTTCCATATCAACACCCCGCAGTGCATGAATCGTATGTTGTCCCAGGGGTAGTTCTTTTGTTACACCTACAGCCCGAATCATCACATCCGTCATAAGAAATCCATACTCCTCGCAAAGTCAGTCGTCGATTGAGATACACTCTTAAGTAGGATAAGACTTTCCGCACTGCGGTCAATGGAAAGATTTTGAACGACCTGGAAAAATCGCCCGGAAACAATAAAAAGCCGGACAAAGCTGCCCGGCTTATTCCATGTTCGCTTGACTGCTTACCCCAGATAATCGCGGAGGTTGTGCGCTAAGCGAGGATGGCGCAGGCGACGCAGCGCTTCCTTCTCCAACTGACGGATACGCTCACGACTCAGACCAAACTTATTAGCGATTTCTTCTAACGTGTGTGGTTCACCGCCGCCCAACCCGAAGCGCAAACGCAAGATATGGCTCTGGCGTGGGGTCAATTCACTTAACACCTCTTCAATAGTTTCTTCAAGAAGATGTTGTGTCGCGGCATCAACTGGACTGGGAGAATCTTGATCTTCAATAAAATCACCGAACTCACTGTCCCCATCATCACCAACGGGACGCTCCAATGCGATGGCGTGCTGACTTGCATCCATCATACTTCGCACGCTGTCAGCAGGCAGTTCCATCTCTCCGGCAATTTCTTCTGGCGTGGGGCGGCGTCCTAAGTTTTGTTCAAGCGATTGGGCGGTGCGGTACATTTGCCGAATGCGTTCGGTCATGTGGAGGGGAATGCGGATAGTACGGGTCTTTTGGGCGAGGGCGCGGGTGATAGCTTGACGTATCCACCATGTAGCGTAGGTACTAAAGCGGTTGCCACGTTTGTAATCGTACTTATCTACCGCCCGCATCAACCCTACATTGCCTTCCTGGATGAGATCAGGGAATGGTAGCCCTTGTCCCATGTAACGCTTGGCGATGCTGACAACCAGCCGGGTGTTTGCCCTTCCAAGATGCTCACGTGCCAACTGCCCGTCGCCGACGAGTTTGTACATGTGTGCATTCCAGGTTTCGCTGCGCTTCTCATCGTTATACATTCGATTGAGACGCTCACGAGCCTTCTTGCCGATTTCGATTCTTTTGGCAAGCTCAATCTCTTCTTGAGCAGTCAAAAGCGGCTCCTGTGCCATCTGGCGGAAGTATAAGCCCACGGGGTCATCAGCGGAAACAGCGTTTATATCGCCAACAGCGGGGTCGTGCAGTATTTCTTCAGGTTCAAAATCAATTTCAA
>CALMZT010000548.1 GCA_937870805.1 uncultured Chloroflexota bacterium | reverse complement strand
TCGATTTACTAGCGTTATGGGCTGTACCCCTTTACACATGGTCGCTCTTTCGCTTATTGAATCATCAGAACGCTGCGCCGAGTCCATCAGAGGAAATTGTACGGTCAAGAGATGTCTTGCCTTTGCCCTTTCGCGCCATCTTGCTCACTGCTTTTCTCTTTGTGCTGTCGCTGCTCGGCAGTTTTGTGCTGCTGATCTACATGCTCTTCCCGATCACAGCCGTATTCATATTGTGGCGATTGTTGAAACACGATTGGCACGGTGTGGCGCGTGTGTGCGTGGCGGTGCTCATCGGCGGCGCAGTATCGCTCATTTTTGTGCTTCCAGCAGTCTTAGAACTGCTCAGTATGCCCGCATTACAGGAAGGCGGCAGCGTCCGCTACAGCGCTGATTTGCTGGCAGCCATTTCGCCATCGTTCTTCCATCCCCTCTATCAAAATCTCGGCTACAACCGTCAGGTGTTAGGCGTCAATTTGATAGAGGGCAGCGGTTATCTCGGCATTGTGGCAGGTGTGTTGGCGCTGATCGGCGTGTGGGGCGTGAAGGTGGCGCGCTGGTGGCTGGTGCTGGCATTCGTGGCATGGGTGTTTTCGCTGGGTCCGCTGCTCAATGTCAACGGCGTGCCTGTCACGATAACGGTTGGCGATGAATATCAAACGTATATCCCTTTGCCTTGGGCACTGTTCCAGGCGCTGCCGGTGCTGGACATCAGCCGCACGCCGGGACGCTTCAACTTTGTCGTCGGATTATGCATGGCAATGATGGCGGCATATGGCGTATCGAGTATATCCACTCTTAGCTTTACTCTTCTCAGCCGTATACGCACACCTACATCCGAGCAAATAATTACACCTGCCGACAAAATTCCTCTGTCCACTTCAGTGGACGTGGCACTTCGGCAGCCGGACACTTTAGTGTCTGGCGCTTTATGGATAGCAAATCTTCTGCTTATCACCCTCATCATCTTCGACTACCAATCATTTTTCCCGCTGCCAACCGTAACCGCTGACATTCCCGAAGCGATTGTAGCATTGGGGCAGCGTGACGATGTGCGCGCCGTGTTCAATATTCCCTGGGACAACCTTCTAGCCGCGAAAGAAGCCTTGTACTTGCAGACCGGACACGGCTTACCATTGATCGCTGGGCAAGTGACGCGGCAAACACCTGTTGATCCTGCGAAACTGACGATTTTGCAGCAAACACTCGACCCTGCACTGCTGCACGAGGCAGGCGCGGACGTGGTGATTGTGCATCGTGCAGGGTTTTATGATGCTGACGGAACACTATTAAATCGTGCTCAACAGGCCTTAGGTGAGCCGATTTATATGGATGATCGCTTCGCAGTGTTTAATGTGCCTGAGACAACCTCATCCACCGAATTTGTGTCAACTGTGCCAGAATCGAACTATCCGTTTGCAATCGTTGATGCACCGATTAACTACTACTTCTATGCTCCCACTCCAGGATGGTATTTGCTCAATGTAATGACGAATGAGCGAAGTAGTAACCTCAACATTGAATTGGATGGTATGTTGATAAATGAAATTCGACCAGCAGATCAATATCGGCGCGGCACAGAATTCTATATTCCATTACCTGTCACGGCAGCAGGTTTTCATACCCTCACTTTCCTGCGAAATGACTATTGCATTATTCGAGTCTGTGGCATCATGGAGCTAACGTATGTCTCTTTGACAGATACAGGACGTCCATTTTCTCTACAAAGCATAATCTTTGAGCGCCATGTAGCGCTTCGTGCCGCCTATGTTGAAAGCGGCATTGTCGGTTATGATCGCCCTCTATCTTGCATTACAAATCAACAAGACCCAATTTGTTATCCGTCGCCAAACCAACTCATGATTTTCTTATGGTGGGCTTTTGGAGAAGCTATAGCCGACAGTAATGTGCATTTTGTCCACGTTTATAACGCGCAAGGGGAGCGAGTTGGGCAAATAGATGAGCCGCTTGGGAATTATCCTATAGGGGCGCAAGTTGCTGAATATTTAGTTGTAATGTTGCCCGACAATTTGCCTCCTGGCGAATATCGTGTGTACAGCGGTTTGTATGCATATCCCGACCTCACGCGCTTCCCTATTCTCTCCGGCGGCGCAGACGAACGCGCACAAGATGGATTAGCCTACATTGGCTCATTCACCATCGAAAGCCCCTAAACTTTTTCACCCTCTTACATTACACCTCGCATTAAAGTTCCAAATGAAACTCAAATGCCCCACTATTTATGCTATCGTCAATAGAGCAGGCTCTCACTGACATAGCACCTTTAGTGTGCTTACCGTATTTCCAGCTAGCATCAACCTTTAGCTTGATGCACACAAACTGATTCAAATAGGATAGAAAGAATGAGTATCACGACTAAGCAGACTTTACCGATGAATTATACTGAAAACTTTAAACTTGCGATTTTTTGTTGCCGTGTTGTTGCCGCCGTTTTTTGCAGGTGTCGTGCCTGTAGTTGCCGTTTTTCATTATTTCCTCAGGTTCAGACGGCAGCAAGCGTACTCGTTGTTGCTGCTGCCGTCAGAGGGTCTTGTTTCGGCAGCAAGCGTACTTGTTGTTGCCGTGAAACAAAAAACCCCTCTCTTTTGGAGAAGGGCATGTCATGAGCTTCATCAGTCTTTTAACCACCAGGTTTGCTAGCGATCAAAATCGTCATCGTGCCCGATTGTACCGTTGTACCCCCCTGATTGATGATCTTGAACTCGACAGTCACCCATCCACCGCCCATCCGTCGCACTTCTTTTTTCTCAGTCGTCACCACGTCAATGTGAATCGTATCACCGATATGTACGGGCGCGCTGAACTTCGCCTCTAACCCACGAAACGCCAGCGTGGTACGTTCGAGAATGCCCAACTGGTAAATCTGCCCGACGGCGTAACTCAACGTCAACATCCCATGCGCGATACGCTGACCGAACGTATGGGTTTTCATGTACTCGGCGTCGAAGTGCATCGGGTTAAAATCACCTGTCAGCGAACCGAAGTTGACAATA
>CALMZT010000547.1 GCA_937870805.1 uncultured Chloroflexota bacterium | reverse complement strand
GATGCTCATTCACTCATGGGTCTCACTCGTCGTTTTTGAGTATTATTTTACCAACACTGTCAAGGGAGACGACCCCAGAATGTTTCCGAGTTTTATTAGAAAATAGTATACGAATACTAAAGTCAAGGCTATACCCATCAAATTAAAAGAGGCGCATTCACTGATGAACACGCCCTCCACAAAATCGACTTCTACTTAACCTACCACCCGCGCGTAGCGAGTTTATCGCCCTCAGCCATGCTGCTGACGTTGATACCGACCATCGGTTCACCCAAAGCGCGGCTGACCTGCAACAGAATTTCAGGGTTATTGTAGTGCGTCGTCGCTTCAACAATGGCTTTTGCGCGCTTCGCCGGGTCGCCACTCTTGAAGATGCCCGAACCCACAAACACGCCGTCCACGCCCAACTGCATCATCAGCGCAGCATCGGCGGGCGTCGCCACACCTCCTGCTGCGAAGTTCACGACGGGCAGGCGTCCTAGCTGCGCGGTTTCCTTCACCAGCGCATACGGCGCTTGGATGTTCTTGGCATACGTAAACAGTTCATCTTCTTCCATCGCGGCAATGCGGCGGATTTCGCTGTTGACCGCGCGCGCATGACGCACCGCTTCCACAACGTCGCCCGTGCCTGCCTCGCCCTTCGTGCGGATCATCGCCGCGCCTTCGCCAATACGACGCAGCGCCTCGCCCAGATTGCGGCAGCCACACACAAACGGCACCTTGAACTTGTGTTTGTTGATGTGATGTTCTTCGTCGGCTGGCGTGAGCACTTCACTCTCGTCGATGTAGTCCACGCCCAGCGCTTCGAGAATCTGCGCTTCGACAAAATGCCCGATGCGGCATTTCGCCATCACCGGAATCGTGACCGAATTGACAATCTTTTCGACCATATCAGGGTCGCTCATACGCGCGACGCCGCCATGCGCGCGAATATCGGCGGGCACACGTTCCAGCGCCATCACCGCCGACGCGCCTGCATCTTCGGCAATCTTCGCATGATCAGCCGTCACCACATCCATGATGACGCCGCCTTTTAACATCTGCGCCAAACCGCGTTTGACCGTTTCGCTGCCGGTTTGCGCCCCATTTGTACTGTTAGAATGAATTCCATTCGTGGTCATGCTTTGCTCCTAAACAACACATAGGGCTTGCCCGCGACAAGCCCCATTGCTTTAAATCTTATAGTCTAAGCCTAGCGGTCAGGGCAGGGCAATTGTATGTCCATTATAGACCATTTGCTGCCAAAGGCTATTGACAATGCGTTTGTCGAGAGAATGGGGTGCGATGACTTTCTCAACATGCGCCTCAAAGGTTCTGGTGTATACTGACATTCAGCATACAAAATTGATACATAACCATGTCCGATAACGCACAACAACCGATCAACTTTCAAGCCATCTGGGAAAGCCTCGAATGGCACGACGACACGCAGTTGGTGGCGATCCAAAAACGCCTGAAACTGCGCGCGCAGCAGTACGCCGCGCCGATCAAAGAGCGCATCACGCCCGAAGATGTCGAAAACATTTTGTCCTTTCGGCTGGGTGAGGAGCATTATGGCGTGGATGTCATGCTGGTACGCAGCGTGCGACCTGTGACGAAAATCACGCGCGTGCCGGGGACGCCTGCCTTCTATCGCGGCGTTATCAACGTGCGCGGGCAAATCCTCACAGTGCTGGATTTACGACTGTTTTTTGAAGTCAACGCCAACGATACACAGCCACCGGAAGAACTGATTATTGTGCGCGCCATCGGGCTGGAAATGGGCTTGCTGGCACACCACATCAACGGCGTCGTGAGTCTTCCGCACAACGCGATACAGTCGCCGGGCGATACACGCTTTGCGCGCGGCGTGACCGCAGATCGTTTAGTGCTTCTCAATATCGGACAAATCTTTGAATCTGAGCGTCTCATCATCGGCGGGGCAGAGGAATGAACACACAAAATAACAGCATTTTGAATCAACTTTGGCAAATTTTTGGCAACGGCATGGTGCTCACTGCGGGAATCGCCGCAGTAACACCTGTCGTGCTCTTACAACTCCTTCAGAATAATTTCCCCGCAATCGAAGCATCAATCCCGTCCCTGCTGTGGATTGTACTGGCATTGATTTTCGGCTTAGGGTTGGGTGCGCTTGCCTACAACATCAGCTATCGTTTTATCGACCAGACCCTGAACAACTACGTCACGGTTTTGGAGCAAGTGGCGGAAGGTGATTTGCGCCAGCGTTTGGCGCTCCCCGAAAATGCCAACAACGCCGAAGGCAAGATGCTGGCGCGGCTTGGTGCAGTAATTAACCGCACGCTCGAACGCTTGCAGAACATCGCGCAGGAAATCAGTCTTACGCTGCGCCGTCTGGAAACGGATACACAGGAAATCCTCAACGCCACCTCACGTCAGATCACGATGGCGAATGAGCAAGACGCTGTTGTGACCGAAACGACAGCCACCGTGAATGAAGTGCGTGCCACCGTCACCGAAACGGCGGAGCGCGCGCAAAGTGTGGCGGAAACGGCACAGGTGTCCGTCGATATTTCGCGCGATGGCATCAACGCCGTGACCGAAACCGTCACAGGCATGGAGCTTATTCGCCGCAAGGTGGAAGACATCGCTGATAACATCCTCGTGCTTTCCGAGCACACGCAGCAAATTGGTGAAATCATCGCCGCCGTGAACAACCTCGCCGATCAGTCGCGGATGTTGGCGTTGAATGCCTCTGTCGAAGCAGCGCGCGCAGGTGAAGAAGGTAAGGGCTTCGCGGTAGTGGCGATGGAAGTACGCAACCTCGCCGACCAGAATCGTGACGCAACGGTACAGGTGCGCGAAATCCTGGGCGAAATCCAGCGCTCAACCAACACCGCCGTGATGGTGACGGAAGAAGGCAGCAAGGGTGTCGATGCGGGGCAAAAGCTGGTGAACCGCGCAGGCGACTCCATCCGTGAACTGGCGAAAGCCATTGAAGAAGCGGCGATGGCGGCGCTGCAAATCGCTGCCAGCACACGCCAGCAAACTATCGGCATGGATCAACTGACGCAGGCGATGCGTACCATCAAGCACGCCACGACAGAAACCGTCAGCAGCACCATGCAGGTCGAAGCCAGTATCCAGCGCTTGCGCGAAGCCGCAGATCGCGTCAATGAAGTGTTAAGCGGGCTGAAGTTGTAACCATGTCAGATCGAGAACTGCTCAACATCTTTTGGGTCGAAGTCAGCGAGTACCTTGAAGCGCTCAACAATGGGCTGCTGCAAGTGGAAACCAGCTCCGACAACAACCGTCCGGCAGTGCTGCGCGAGATGAACCGTGTCGCCCACAGCATGAAGGGCGCGGCGCGCGCGGTGGGTATCGGTGTTATCGAAACCATCTCGCATTACATGGAAGAAATCTTCAACGCTGCGCTGGAAAAGAATCTCTCACTGACACCCGACATTTGCGACAGCCTCTACGATGGGCTTGACCTCATTCAAACTCATGCAAACGGCGGCGAACACGATACCGAAACGCTGGCGCAGGTGTTGGCGCATCTGGAACAGGTCATTGCCAAAACGACAGACGACACAGCGGCGCAATCTCCTGACAAACCACGCGCTGTTGAAGAGAATAATAAACCACACAAAAACGACACACACGCTCAACCTTCACCCACTCACATCACGCGCGAAATCCCGACAGTCACGGACGTTCCTGCGCCGCCTGTCGAAAGAAACGAATCGCAGACCATGATGCTGCGCCCGCCGGAAGATACGATTCGCGTCACGGTGAGCAAGCTGGATCGCCTGATGGCAGAAGCCAGCGAACTGCTGGTCGCGCGGATGCATGGCGAAGAACGTCAGCGCCAGGTCAACAACCTGGTACGGATGCACACACGCTGGCAAAAAGAGTGGCGCGGCGTGCGTGCCTCGTACATTCGTTTGGTGCGCCGCTTGCAGGACAAAGATGATGAGATGGCGACAGAACTCTCAGCAATGTTCGAGTTTTTGGAGACGAACCAGCGCCACCTCTCCGATACGCTGCGTTTGATCGCGCAGCTTTCGCAAAACTTCGTGCAGGACAACATGCATCTGAGTTCACTTGCCGATCAACTTCAGGACGACATCGGCGCGATGCGTATGATTCCGTTCGAATCGATTGTCGGCGGCTTTCAGCGTATGGTGCGTGATCTGGCGCGCGAC
>CALMZT010000546.1 GCA_937870805.1 uncultured Chloroflexota bacterium | reverse complement strand
AGTCACTGCTTTTTCGGCTTACATCAAACGTTCTGGTTTGTGGTTGGTTAGAATCTAACACAGTTCTAAACACTTTAACCTCAAAGTAGCATTCTTATCTAACATGTGAATAAAACGCTACTCTACATTGCCCCTGTTTTACAGAGACATGACGTTTCTTCGTGCTCAAATGGCGTACTCCTTATGCGCTTCCCACCGTTCCACCGCCTGTTGCAAGCGCTCCAACTGAACCTCCACACCGCTGCCATAGCCCGGTGCAACGGCGATGGTGCTGTCTGGACGGATGGAGAACGCTGGCTCAGCGATGTCCGGCTTGAAGTAGCGGTCTGTCGCGCTGATGTCGCTCGGCAGTGTCACGCCCGGCAGCGACGCGAACGCTAGATGCGCCGCCCGCGTCACGCCCGTTTCCAGCATCCCACCAACCCACAGCGGCGTCTTGTGCTCCACACATACCTTGTACAGCTCAAGGCTCTCGGTGAACCCACCGACGCGCCCCGGCTTGAGGTTGATGATACGACACGCGCCTAGCTCTATCGCCAGCCGTGCATCGTCCGCTGAGTGGATGCTCTCGTCAAGGCAGATCGCGGTCTTCAACTGCGGTTGCAGCTTGCTGTGCTCGTAGATGTCGTGATAGCCCAACGGCTGTTCCAGCATGAGCAAGTTGAACTCATCCAACTGCTTCAGGTGTTCGGCATCGTCCAGCGTGTACGCGCTGTTAGCATCCAGCATCAGCATGATGTCGGGCAGCGCTTGACGCACACCACGCGCCAACTCCACGTCCCACCCCGGCTCGATCTTGAGCTTGATACGCTTGTACCCCTGCGACATACGTAGTCGTATCGTGTCTAGGGTCGCTTCGACGCTCGGCTTAATGCCAATGCTCACGCCCACCACCGCATACCCTCGCGGCGTATGTCCGGCAGGCAGGAAGTGCGCGAACGCCTCCGCCATATGCAGTTCGTTCGTTCGCGCCCACGCATCCCACACCGCCGTTTCCAGCCCGTGCTTCGTGAATGGATGCCCGCGTGTGCTTGCCAGCGATGCCGGAACGTCGGTTGGACTCTCAATGGTCTTGCCTTCCAGCGCAGGCACAAGGAACTCGCGCAGGATATGCATCCCGGTACCCATTGTCTCATAGCTGTAACCGGGTCGCCCTTCCAGCGAACACTCGCCCCATCCAACGACACCTTTTGTCGTCTCAAGCTGCACCAGCACCGCCAGCTTAAACGGTTCCTCTCCGAAACTCGTGCGCAGTTTCTCCGCGAACTCCAGCGCAATCGGGTACAGAGTGATCTTTTTGATCGTAATAGACTTCATAAACTCTCCAATATTCAGTCATCAGGAAGTCGCAGTATCTCCGTTCTAAAACTGAAAACTGTGAACTGACAACTGCTGACTCCGCCCTAATTCAACCGAAAATCGAACCCCACATCATAGCTCATCATGTAAAACGCGCGCTCACGCCCTTCCAGCGACTCACGTAGAAAGTCGGTGACGATGAAGCCTTCCGCAAACGTGCTCATGAACACCTCGCGCGTATGCAGCCTCCACTGACGCGCCAGCGCCTCGTCGCGCTTGACAATGCTAGGGTAGTCAATGGGAATCTCGATGAGCGCTAACGTACCCGACAGTGAGTTCAGACGTGTAGCGGGACGTACCCCCCCGTCGTCACTTACTGTCGTGGGGTTCAAAATCGGTGTATTTGCCTGCAAATACGATAACAACTTCAATTGACTGCGTGTGCCGTTCAGCCGTTCCTCGACGCGCCGATGTGTCACCCACCACTCCACGAGAAGGCGATCTGATGAACCCAAGGTCGCCAAGTTTCCGCTCGCCGAAGTACCGTAGTAGTCCTTCATATAGCGCTTACTGATTCCGCCGAGCTTACGGATATTGAGGTGGGCATTCGTCGCTAACAGCGGATCATACGTCCACGTCACGAGCCGCACACCCTGCTGAATCGCAAAATCACGCTGCGCCAGCTTCAGGCGGTAGCCAAGCCCTTGACTACGATACTCTGGATCGACGATCATCCGTTTGGAGACAATTTGCAGGTTCGCCATCGCCGGGCGATCACTTTCTTCGACATTCGTCCCTAAAAAGCCAATTACCGCGCCCACCAGCTTCCCGTCGTCATATGCACCCAACACATGCCCGCCAAACGATGCCAGCGAGTACAACATGTGTGCCGGAACAAGCGACTCCTCGTTCGTACCCCAATAGGCTTTCTGCAATTCCACTGCATCATACATTTCATCCAGCGTTCGCAGTGGTCTAATCACAAATTCGCTCATCACTCATCATTTCTTTAGACCCTGCGCGGGCGGCGGCGGAAGGAGTTGCGGAACAACATCAAGCCATAATTCCGCGCAGGCATATACCTCAGCAAAGTATCTTCAAGGCGCTGCGGCTGGAAACCAAATGTGTTGATAATCGTTCCCAGCTTCGCAGCACGGTTCGTCGCCAGAATATCCAGCCACTGCGAGGTAATTAACGAGCGCGGCAGAACGCGGCTCCACAGGCTGGTCAGCCAGCGCAGCACGTAAGGGGGTACGGGAATGATTGCGCGGCGCTTGCCGGACACGCGCATGATCGTCCGCACGAGATCGTCCAGCGTAATATATTCCGGTCCGCCGATCTCAATCGTCATGTCGACGGAATCCGGCGCGTCGAGACTGCGGGTGAGCGCCGACACGAGATCGTCGACGAAAATCGGATGCAGCACCACCTCGCCGCGCCCCGGCATCAGGAAAATACCCGGCGAGACGCTCAACTGCATAGCGAGATGATTGATGAAAGCGTCGTCCTCACCGTAAACCAGCCCGGAACGAATGACGGTGTAAGCGAGACCGCTTGCCCGCAGCGCGTCTTCGACCAAGCCCTTGTAGCGCAGCAGCG
>CALMZT010000545.1 GCA_937870805.1 uncultured Chloroflexota bacterium | reverse complement strand
TTCCACACTTGCCACCAAACCCCAGTGTACCACATCTACGCTCAAAATGCAATCTTTGGCTCAAGCCAAAAGCGCCTAACCACTTGGGTTAAAACCCAGTGGCTTGCGGCGGGCTAAAGCCCCGTTTGTTGTCAGTGCTGGTGCGTAGTGGTTCAGCGATCACAATTCCTCGCTTTCCAGCCAGTCGATGATTTGCCAGATCGTCCATCCCTGCTCGTCGGTGAGATGGCAGCAAATCGCGGCAACCGACAGGGTTTCGCCTGTGACGGGGTGACAGGCATCAACACCGACCAATCCAAGTCCATAGACCTGCTCACGAGCATCGCCTAACCTGCCAAACTTTGCAAAGTAGGCAGCCTCTAGGTCAGGAAGCTGCGGACTGGCAATCGCGCCAAGTCGCATGAGAGATGAAAGGTTCACGATTTCACATCCTCATCTGTGCCACGTCTCTCTAACCACAGTTCCAGTACCAGCATGAGCGCGTGTTCGGGTGTATCCCCATCAGCGTAGAATTTCTTCGAGTCGCCTGTCGTGACGTGAGCGACACAGGCTTGAAAGTTCCAGTCCCATCCCACGTCGAAGTGAAATGCACCTGTATGAGCATAGAGTAGTTTCATGGCAACCTTGAATAGATCGCTGAGGGTGAGCGGCGTAGGGCTTGCCATCTCTGCCATCGCTGCTAACCTGGTTTCGGGGTTGCGCCAGTCCTGTTCGTTGTAGTTGAGTCGTTCGGTAGGCACGGTTATTCCTGCCTCAAACTTTCGAGTAAATCTAACGTCTTGTGCAAATCTTCAGTGGCGAGATGGATGTTCTTCGCCCAATGGTCAATGACTTGCTGACGTTGCTCATCGGTGAAATTGGGGTTGACGCCTGTCATCACCCATACAACGGACACGTCGTAGATTTTGCAAAGTTCCAGCAGCGTAATGACACTGAGTTCCCGTGCGCCACTTTCATAATGTGAGATCGTTGAACCAACCGACAAGCCGATGAGCTTTGCCGCTCGAGACTGCGATAACCCCGCCTGCTCACGCGCCCGGATGAGACGCCCTAGAATTTGCTCGATGGTCATTTCTGCAAAACCCCAATAATCGCGTGCCACTCATCAGGAGTGGGTGCAGCATGCCGACGCTCAAAATCCGATAATCGACTCACGCTAATTCCTGTCTGTTCAGCGATGTTCTTTAGCGTGAGGTTTTTCGACCAGCGCTGATCTACCATATCGTTGACCTGTTCCACTGTGAGAAGCGGATATTCGCTGTGTTTGTTGGCGTACAGGATACGATCATTGCAATAGCCGCAAAGATCACACATCCAGTACATTTCTTGCACGTCGTTTGACCACAGGCTGACAGGCCTGGAATGCCGCGTGAAATAACCGTGTCGTTTGCGACAGTTTTTGCAGTGGTCGGGTTTCGCACAGCGAACTTCAGCCGCTTCGATGGATGCGTAAAGTGTTGGCATTGGTTAATCCTCATCCTTATCAAGTGGCACAAAGACCACGCGGTAACGATTGCGTAGTGGCGGCGTACTCTCAATGCGAAAATTCACCCCACTAGCATTTCTAATCTGATCACGAGCGTTGAGCAGCGGCAGCCGCCCCACGTCGCCAGCACTTCGTAAACGATTGCCCCTTCCGCTGGCGGGAAGGGGTTTTCCTGCACCCAGGTGCTACTCACACGCCCTCCATTTTGCCCACCATATCGCCCGGCTGGATAACTGCTCATCCCCCTACCCTCTTGCCCTCTTTGCAATCTCTGCAAAATATTCGGACAGAAACTGAGCTTCGTCGGCGAACCTACTCCGCTTTGACTCCTCGTAACCCTCGATGTCTGGAGCGATGCTGCGGAACGTCTTCACTCGCGCCCAAACGTCGCCATCTAGCAGCGGCGTAAACTTCCTGGGCTTCTTTGATGTCGATAGGGCAGGGGGGTCAGTAGGTGTAATTTGGGATATGTCTGGTGTGGTTTTGGTTTGCGATACCGTTACGTCCGTATCGGTATCAACATCCTGAAGAAAATCGCGGCAGCGATTCTCTGTCCAGTTTTCGTCGTCCGCCGTTTCCCAAATCACTCGATCAAGGCGTAACAGCGCCCGGTACTGACGAAGTTGGCTGGAATGGCTCAGCCCCATCGCATTGAGCAGTAATTCACTTTTGCCTCTTGGCACACGAAAGTCGTTGCCTTCAGCAACCTGTGCATAAAAATCCTGCTCATGTTCAACGGTATGAAGCGGCTGGAACGTGTGCTGCTCACGCAGCAGTTCCATCAGCAGCACCGCCAGCTGGCGCGCCTTGCCGATGGCGTTCAAATCCTGACGGGTATTGTTTTCAGCCGCCTGACGCCAGCGGCTGAAGACATCAACGATGCGCGCAGGAATCCGCGTCCACTGGTCTTCACCCGTGTGATACACCAGCAAGTGATACGCCAGCCAGCGCCGTTCCCCCGTTTCGATGACATAATGGTCACCGTTCTGCACAACCGTGATCGGGTTGGTTAGTCCGTCGCGACGGATGCTGGCAGCCAATTCGACGATCTCCGCCAGCGCGGCAACGTCCGACGGCAACACTTGCGGGCGTTCCATTTCCACGCCGTTGAGGATGTCCAGCAGCAGTGGCTTATACTCCGGCTTGTATGCTAGCCAGTTAGCAAAGAGGACGGGAAGCTGCGCCGGGTCGCCGTTCCAGGCACGGCGCGCAATCGACGGCAGCGCGCGCCGCGGCTGTGTCATATCGGGATAGATCAGGTTGATGTCGACGGGCTGCACGATGACGCGCCCGCTGTCCTGCGCCTTTTGCATATCCAGCAGCTTATACATGGCGTCATTGTAGGTTGCGCCCTCCTTTGACGCTGGCGGCTGCGCAAACGGGTTCGGTCTCACTTTGTTATTGGCTGCCATAGCGCTTTCTCCGCATGTGCAACCATCCGCCACGCATCATCTGCCTCGCCGCTGCTGGGCGCATAAGCGTAAACCAACTTGCCATAGTTGGTCGCGTCGTTCCATTTCGTGCGATTGGTGATCGGCGTCCAGACCAGGCCTTCAAAGGCTTCGCCCAGGTAAGCAATGCTGGTACGATGATTGACCGTTCCCGCGCGCATCAGGTTCGGTTGGATACCCAGCACCTTCAATTCCGTCATGCCCATGTCGCGGCGATCCCGATTGGAGTTCTCAATCTGAGCCAACCCCTGCTTCAAACCCTCAAAGCTCAGGGCTTCCAGTTGGGTGACGTAGATAAAGCTGTCTGCGGCGATGTAGATCGCGCCGTCCAGCATACTGACCGTCGGCGAGGTGTCGATGACGATCACCTGGTATTTATCTTGCAGTTCGCGCAGACGCTTGCGCAGCCCGAAGGGATCAGGTGATTCAATCGGGATTGCGGCAGTGCGCAGATAGGATGGCAACAGCATCAGCGCGCCCGTCGGTGATTTATCGGGCACGCTCCAGCGATCCAGCGGCACAGGGCGCAACACATCCCTGAAGGCTGCCTGCTCGACGAGCAGACGGTGCAGCCCATTTTCGGGATAGCCATCAGCATCCAGCATCCCCAACAGATGCGATGCATTGCCCTGCG
>CALMZT010000544.1 GCA_937870805.1 uncultured Chloroflexota bacterium | reverse complement strand
GCAGGGATTTTGGCGGCTGCCGGATTGATTTCAATCCGCGAGATGATTTATCGCTTGCCCGAAGACCATGCCAACACACGCCGATTGGCTGAAGGGCTGGCGACGATTCCTTCGATCAAGATTGATACAGAGCGCGTGAAGACCAATATGATTTTCTTTGAACTGGCGGCTGACGCTCCATTAGATACACCGACGCTGGTCAAGCACCTCAAGGAGCAGCACAATATCCTGTTGAACCCGGTTTACGGCAGCAACTTCCGCGCTGTGATTCATTACTGGATTACGCGCGAACGGGTGGATTGTGTGATCGAAGCGATGCGCGAATTGTTGGTGCAGTGATGTATCCGCCGGACGAAACGCCCAGCGACAATCCTGTTGAGGATGCCGAGTATACCCCCTATACGCCTGCCCCTCAGCTACCCACATCCGAGACGCCGCAGGTGCGAAAGCGCGTTGCTTATCGTGGGGAAACCAGCGACCCGCTGTTTGGCTATTTGATTGCGATGGCATTAAGTATCGGCTTGCTGCCCCTGCTGTCGCAGCGGGGTATGGATTTGCGCTATACGGTGGCGTGGGGCGCGATGGCGGCGTTTGGTGTGCTGTCGTGGCTGCTGGGCAGTGGCGCACGTATCGCGCAGGATCGCCCGGAAAATCTCGTGTGGGGCGTGGTGTTCGGTTTGATTCTCGGTGCGCCGCTGTTGGCGTTCGGCAGCAATCTATTATCGACGACGACAAAACAATTGTTTGATGGCATGACGGTTGGCACGCTGCTGGCGTATCTGATCTTTGTCATGCCGCTGGCAGAAACGCTGTTCTTTCGGGGCTTGCTGCAAGAAGGTCGTCCGTTCTGGTTGGTGGCGCTGCTGAGCAGCATTTGGTCGATGCTGTTGTATTTCCCACTGCTGGATATTCGACGTTACCCTGCGCCGACGATTGTGATCGCCGTCGTGCTGGTGATGATGAACGTGATGTATGGCTACGTGCGCCAGCGAAATGGTTTAGCGGCGGCGTGGCTGTGCCAGATCACAGCGAACTTAGTGCTGTTGTTTGTACCGTATATCAGCGGGTAGAGCCGTGAATATTTTCATCAGCTATGCCCACGAGGACAGCACCCACCTGATCGAAATCGAACGTGCCTTGGGCATCCATGATGTTTGGTTCGATAAGCGCCTGCAATTGGGACAGTTATGGCAGCAAGAAATCGAACGTGAAATTGGCGCGGCGCACTGTGTTCTCTTTCTGCTTTCATCGCGTTCGCTGGCTTCTGATTGGTGCCAAAGAGAACTCGACATCGCATTAAAACTCGAAAAACCGATTGCGCCGTTAATGATCGAGGCGGTAGAACTACCAGAGCGATTGGGAAAGTTTCAAATCATCAACGCCGTTGAAGGTTTTTCATCCGATACTACCGTAAAGCTGCTCAACGGGTTGTTTGAAATCGAACGACAGATGTTCAATCCACTTCGCGCTGGACGCAGCCCGCAAAAGCGGAGTGCAAAGCTGTCAATTGCCGATCTCTACTTTGCGACGACCAATCAGCGCAAGAAACAGATGTATGAGCGTATTTTGAATGTGGAATTGCAGACAACACCAGTACAGCTACAGGACATACAGCACATTGATGCGGCGGAAGTGGCAATGGTAAAGGCACAGCAGGCTTATGAAGTATTGAAAAAGCCTGTGTTTGTCGATCACGCCGCGCTTGCCATTCGCGCATGGGGTGGGCTTCCCGGTGCGCTTGCGACGACATTTATGCGTACAGCAGGCTTACATAATCTGTGTAAGATGTTGCAGCCCTTTGACGATAAATATGCGGAAGCGATTTCGGTGATCGCGTTTACGGATGGACAACTGGTGCGTAAATTTATTGGGGTTGTTCAGGGTGAAATCGCTGATTTACCGAGAGGCAGCGGCTACAGTTGGAATAATATTTTTATCCCAAAAGGTTTTACGCGAACTTTAGGCGAGATGACTGAAGACGAAATCAACTCAATCTACAGCCGACGACAGGCGATGCTTGAGTTCATGCGCTTCCTGCAATCGAACTATGAGATGATTTAGCTATTCTTCAAACCCCGGCCAGTCGTCATCGTCATCATTTAACCCCAATACGTTGCTCATCAACACCGCGCCTTCGTTGCGCTGTGGCAAGCGGCTGAGATAGCGCTCGGTGACGGCGACGTTGCTGTGACGCAGCAGGCGGCTGATCGTGTCGATGGATGTTCCAGCTTCTTGCAGCGCACCCGCGACAGATCGGCGTAAGTCGTGGGGCGCGACGTGCCCAATGCCTGCATGGGCGGCGGCTTCGCTGACAATGTACCAGATGCCGTCTGTCGTCAGCGCTTGGGGGCTGATGCGTCCGGCTTTATAGATGCGGCGTACTAACGGCGTTTCTGGCTCTGGTTGTGGTTCGCCGGGCGCGACCATACGCCGCCATTCTTCTAAGGCGCGCAGCACAGGACGCGGCACGTCGATCTGGGAGGCTTTGCGTCCCTTACCATGCACGCGCAGGATGAAGCGATTGTTCTGAATGCTGAGATCGCCCCATGTCGCTTTCGCTAATTCGTCACGGCGCAGCGCCATCGTACAAAGAGTCGTAATGACGACGCGGTTGCGTAGCTGCATACTGCGTGATTTGCCAATCTGCGGCGCAGCGTCCATCAGCAGCTTGATCTGATCGGTAGATAGCCAGCGACCTGGGCGCTGCCCATCTTCAGCACGCGGCGGACGCACATTGCCCATGCCCGCGCTGACGTGATCTTCCAGCCAGCCTGCTTCGGAAAGCAGACTCGCCAGCGTGAGAATTGCCGAGCGCGCCTGACCGATGCCCTGCTTGCCATTACCATCGGCTGAGAGCCGCCCCAGCCACGCGCGGAACTGCATCGGGCTAAGGCTGTCCACAACTTTTTTAACGGGCAGCGCTTCCATGCGCAGGAGGCGTTCTTTCGCGCGAGTCGGCTTCATGCCCGCCATATTGACAAGATATTCATCAATCCAGCGGAAGTAAGCGCGGTGCGTATGGCGGCTGCTGGCACGCCCCGGCAGCGCGGCGATCAAATTGAAGGTGATTTCGGTCACCTCTTCGGGGAGCATCAACTCTTTGGGTGCGCGATCAAGATTTAACTGCGATTTCTTTGGCATAAGTGAACCATAAAAAACTACTCCTTGCTATTGTAGCAGAAGAGTAGTTTTCAGTTGACAGTTGTAAGTAGTTTTTCAGGTCTTATTCTGCAATGGCGGGCACGTTTTGATGAACATGCGCTTGCATCTGAATGCCGAATTTGGGACGCAGCGACACAAAGGACATCGGTTCGATGGTTTGTCCCGGTGTGAGCGATAGCCGATAGCGCTGTGCCATCGTCGCCAGAATCAGACGTGCTTCCATCAGCGCAAACTGGTTGCCGATACACACGCGCGGTCCGCCGCCAAAGGGGAAGTAAGCGTAACGAGGGATGCGTTTCTCGAAGTCGTCGTCCCATCGTTCGGGTGAAAAACGCTCCGATTCAGGGAAATAACGCTCATTACGGTGCGCGGCATAGGCAGCAAACAGTGCGCCGCCGTTCTTGACGAAGCGATAGCCGCCGACGACGGTATCATTCATTACTGTGCGCGGAATGAGGGGTACAGGCGGATACAGGCGCATGGTCTCTTTGATAATCATGTCGGCGTATGGCAAATGATCGTGAACCGTCGGCGTGCGCTCATCTAAAACCTGTGCAAGTTCCGCGCGCAGTTTCGCTTCAACTTCGGGATGCTGTGAAAGCAGATACCACGCCCATGTCAGCGTGACCGCGGTGGTTTCGTGTCCAGCGATGAACAGCGTCACGGACTCGTCACGCAACTGCTTGTCGGACATGGCGCTGTCGTCTTCGTCGCGTGCCATGAGCAGCATCGAAAGCAAATCCCCTGTATCTTCGCCGGAAGCGCGACGCTGGGCGATGATGCGTTGAATGACCGTATCGAGCGTGTTGATAGCGCGCGTTTCCTTCAGGTTATTGGGTGTTGGAAGCCATGCGGGAATTTTGACGATACCACTGGACTGGTTCATCAGCCCTTCCACCAGCGCGTGCATGGCATCGCCAATCCTGTCGTTGTCGCTGGAAACATCGGCGTTGAACAGCACTTTTGTGACAATGCTCAGTGTGAGCTTCATCATCTCGTCGTTGATTTCCAGCGGCTTATCACCCCACTGCGCCAGCATACGTTCCGTGTGCTCGACCATCGTTTGCGCGTAGGATTCGATGCGCTTGGAATGGAATACAGGCTGCATCAGTTTGCGCTGGCGCTTCCAGAAATCGCCGTCGCTGGTAAACAAACCATTGCCCATCAAACGACCAAAGGAGCGCTGCACGATGAAGCCTTTGCCGAAGTTCGGCGCTTGCTCCACCACTGCCTCATGCACCAATTCTGGGTCCCAGAGGAAATAGATATGGAAAGGTCCAACTTTGTAGTACATGATGCCGTCATAGGGTTTGAGCAAGTCCATCATGTCGTTAAGATTGGAAATGCGCGGCTTACCGATGAATTGGCGCGCGATGGTTTCAACCACGTTGAATTGAGGTCCTGGGGGGAATGGGGCATTCATAACATATTTCCTGATGGTGAGCGTTACATGATATTACATCAGAAAAGCCTGTTGCGAGTCATCCCCTAATTTTGAGGGACAGGAAAAATCGGGGTACACATTAGTGCGCCCCGATTTTGTACAGATCT
Source organism: uncultured Chloroflexota bacterium (assembly GCA_937870805.1). Taxonomy (GTDB): domain Bacteria; phylum Chloroflexota; class Anaerolineae; order Aggregatilineales; family Phototrophicaceae; genus JACAER01. Next base: position 2,489 of record CALMZT010000544.1, on the reverse strand, counting down.
TAGTAGGCAAGGACTCTTTCGCGCTGTGTTGCCACCATACGCATCCCATATTTGGCGTGCAGGGTAAAGACCTGCTCTGGCTTGACAACGTGACCGGGCGCAAGCGATAGATGGAAACGCGGCGCGATAGTCGCTACGATCAACCTGGCTTCCATCATCGCAAATTGGTTGCCGATGCACACGCGCGGTCCACCGCCGAACGGTGTATAAGCGTACTTCGGAATCAGTTTTTCATTTTCAGGGCTGAAGCGCTCAGGACGGAATTCGTTGGGATTGTCGAAGAAGCGCGCGTCGCGTTGAATACCATAGAAGTTGAGGATGATGATGCCGTCCGCGGCGGAGTCGAGAAGCGCATCCAGCCGCTGTTTTTCATATGAGACCTGCCCATACAGGCGCGCGTTATAGACCGCGATCGCGGCCTGGTCCGCAAAGGATTGCAGGATGACGCGATCATTGGGCGTAAAGAGGTCCTGATAATTTCGAAAAATGAAGATGACGCCGATCACCTGTCCGTGGGCGGCGAGGGGCAGGGCGGTGCCGTTGAGAAGTCCCATGCTGGCGGTGTAGGTGAGTTCCTTTAACATGCGGTTGAGCTCGGTCACATTCAACTCGCGCACGTTTTCCTCCGCCAGCAGCGGGGTCAGGTAACTCAAAAACTGGGCAGCGATCCCCTGGGCGGCCGCGACGCGCCAGCCGTCCTCTTTCAGGGCGATGATTCCGGCCTGCCCCGCGAGCATTTCGATGGCGAAGCGTAATGCCCGCGCCAAAAGCTTCTCCAGGTCGAGTTCTTCGGTGAGAGACCGGGAGAGTTCAAGCAAATAATCTCGTTGGCGGACGCGAAAATCAGGGAGCATAAATTATTTCGTCGATTTTATCACCGCAGTGTAAGAGGTTTGTTGGAGGTGTTACGGAAAAAGTGATCTCCCGTACTTGGCGGGAAAAAACCCCAAACACGAAGGTCACAAAGTACACCAAGGGGTGAAGGCTGACGTGTAACTGGCGCCTTTCCTTCGTGATCTTTGTCCCGCTCGCTATACGGAGCGATTTGAATGAAGCGAGCGGGATTGTGTCCTTTGTGGTTGAAGAAGGATCGAAGTTACTTTTTCGGTTCGTAACTTTCCCCAGGACCGAACGTCTTGTCTGCTCCTTGCAGTATTGCAAGAGGAAAAGGGCTGTCAACGGATGACCTACGAAACGTTGACAATTTCCCTCCGAAATACTACAATCCTTTCACATTTGAAAGGTGAGTCCTCCACCACCTCTCTGGCAAGGGGTCATGTCGTCGCTGAATTCAATCTTCGTGAGCTTGCTGGAAAGGAAGGATCATGTATAAATTTAGCTCTACCATCCTATGCGGGTTTGGCGAACGCGTCTTCGCCTCACTGCCCGCATTTTGATTCTATTTGCAATTGGATCTGTGTAGGATCCACGAGGATCTACAGATACGTCCTGCCGGCGCATTTGCGCCAACTTTGTCGAGCGACCTGTTGCTGTTTTTTGAAATAGGCTGAGCACCAGCCAACGGATCGCAAGACGGGCCTCTTTGTATAGTATCGCTTGTTTATTATCATTTGTCGAATGCAAAGGATCAAAATGCGCAAATCACTCATTCCTTTTCTTGTACTAGCTATTCTCGCCTCCGTGATGGTGAGTCCGGGGCAGACGGTAAAAGCTCAGGGGGTAACCATACCCGCAGAAATCAACAAGAGTTTTACACCCATCTCCATAGCGGCGGGTGGAGTCTCTGTTCTGCGTGTCACGATCTTCAACCCCAACACGTTTGATCTGACGAACACAGCCTGGACGGATAACCTGGTGGGAGTTCAGCCCGGGCTGCAGATTGCCAATCCGGCTGGTATCACCAATACTTGTGGCGGTACGGTGACGGGAGCGCCCGGCTCGACAACCTTCGCGTTAAGCGGTGGGTTTGTGCCTAGGCAAGTGGGGTCTACGGTTGGTTCCTGTACGGTGTCCATCAATGTGACTTCGTTCACACCGGGCAGCCTGATCAATACGATTCCGTCCGGCGCCCTGAGCGCGAGCGGAGGCGGCACGACCATTACCAATACCGATCCGGCCAGCGCTACCCTGAACGTTACCGGAACAGTGACGCCTACCGTTTCCAAGAGTTTCAATCCAAGCCTGATCTGGGCTGGCGGAACGAGCCGGTTGACCATCACGATCCGCAACAACCTGACATCGACAAGCCTTACGGGAGTTTCGATTACAGATAACCTGCCGGCTAACGTCTTCCTTGCCAACCCGGTTGATCCAGTATTAACGGGCTGTGGTGCTTCGGCCTCCCTGACCGCTGCCGCCGGCGGTACCTCCATTACTCTGAACGGAGGCACGATCGCGCCGAGTTCAACGTGTACCATCACCGTCAGTGCGACCTCCACCGAGCAGGGCTCGTACACTAACACCATCCCTGCCGGCGGGCTCGATACGGATCAGGGGTTGACTAACCAAACCCCGTCCAGCGCACGCCT
>CALMZT010000543.1 GCA_937870805.1 uncultured Chloroflexota bacterium | reverse complement strand
AAAGTCTGACAGGTTTTGATTGATTTCTCTCACCGAGACACCTTAAGCAAAGATTGTCATGTGCAAAGTCGAGCTTAGACGATACCGTTCAGCGCGCAGAGAATAAAAATGAAAAGGGGACGATGCGTATCTCATCCCCTGCAATTGTCGTGCTGCTTTAGGGCGTCGGTGTGGGCCAGGGCGTGAGCGTCGGCGTTTGCGCGATGGTCGTGCCCGTGCCCACCATATCGGCTTGCTCAGTGGAGATGGTTACGTCACCAAAACCGCGCACAATCGCCACCCATGTGCGCCCCGGACGCAGCATAATCGGCGTTTCATCGCCATACAGCAGCATCAACGCATCGCCGGGGTTGGTGCTGCGCCGCCGCCAGTAACCTTCGTACCACTGCCCATCACGGAAGACGTAAGCAAAGCCTTGTCCTTCGAGTAGAATATCCAGCGAGGCGGTGCGGCTTTCCGGCTCGAACAGGTCAGGGCGTTCCACATGATCTACCTGAATGACCACAAGGTTATCGACCCACAACTGCTCACCGTCGGCGGCGTCATAATGCGCCTGGCTGTCGGTGTAGCGTAGATAGCGCCCCGTCGCTGCGTCATACTGCCAGCGCGCGTCCGTTTGCCCGTACCAGTCGATGAAAATGTCATTGGCAGGTGTGCCATTAGCATCCGGGAAATCGGAGAACGCGAAGCCGCGTCCCGGATAGCCCGTGTTGATACCACGTTCTGTTGCCCGTTCCCATGCCATGCGGGTATCCAGATACAGTGTGTGCTCAAACGCTAGATCGCCGTTGGGGAAGCGACAGAAGCCGGCTTCGTCGCAGTTGTCGCCGAATGCTGTGCTGATCGCTTGAAAGCGCCATTCAGCGCCGCGAATCATCTCCAGCACGGGGTCGCTTGCGCCGGAGAATGCCAGCAGCGCATTGTACATCGGCACCAGATTCAAGTCCAGTAGGCGGGCGCTGCGCACAGGTCCGACGTGTTCCGGCGTTTGGCTGCGGAAGATCGCGGCAAAACGGGTGACGCCGCCTTCCGTTTCGTATTCGTAGACAATATCTGCCGAGTTTATGCCGCTTTGTGGGCGCACAATCGGCGGGTAATTGGAAATCTTGACGATCAGATTGCGGCGGTTCTGCGACGCTTCGTCGGGGAACGGCAAGCCTGTGAGAGAGTTCACGCCTTCAGGATAGATCAGCGGACCGTTGGGCGTCGGTGTGGGTGTCGGCGTATTGGTCGGCGTCGGCGTGATCGTCGGTGTGAAGGTTGCCGTTGCCGTCGCGGTGTAGGTGGCTGTGGGCGTTGTGGTATTGCTAGGCGTTGCCGTCGGTCCAGCAGGTGTATTGGTAAACAGTACCAGCGGCGTCGGAACGAGCGTGTTCGTTGGAGGCAGCGTGACTTGCAAAAGCTGCGGCATGTTTTGTGAAGCGCCAGCCGCCGGGACAAGCATCACGGCGAACGCCAGCACGAGAAAAGGGATGACTCGACGCATCAATAGTGAACCTCTTGCTTACTAATTGACGTTACGCACCCTAACCTATGAACAAGGGTGTCTGCTCTTGAACTCCATAGTACGGAGAACGGATTGTACGGGCGCACCAGCGTGTGCGCCCGCAGGTGGACAGACCCAGGCAAACTCCGTTTGCACGTCTGCCCCTACAATTCCTCCTACGCCGTATGCAATCCGCACCTTACGCAA
>CALMZT010000542.1 GCA_937870805.1 uncultured Chloroflexota bacterium | reverse complement strand
TTGCTATTCGGGAATATAGCGCGGATAGGTCTTCTTCGCTTCGTGTGCGCGCGTCAAATCGACATCCAGCGTCAAAAACGGCTGCTCTTTGGAGGTCACGCCGAGTACGTTACCATCGGGGTCAATAATCCAGCCCTGCCCGCCGAACTCAACATCGCCTTCCGCGCCGTTACGATTGGCTGAGATGGAGTACGCGCCCGCCGAGACTGCTGCCGCACGCCCACCCATCAGCCACTTGTCAACTGTCATGCCTGTGCAGCGCGGCGTGACGATCAGTTCTGCGCCTGCCTTGCCATAAGCCCGTGAGTGCTCGAAGAACCATAACTCGCTGCAAATAGCGAAGCCCACGCATACGTCCCCCGTTTGCACAGGCTCAAAGTCACCTTTGCCGCGCTCATACCATGAGGCTTCCCAAAAACCTGGCTCGTCAGGCAAGTAGTATTTGAGATGGACGGGATGATAGCCGTTGTCCTTTGTCCACACGAAACCTTCATTGAAGCGTCTGTCCCAGCGCGTGACCGGACGTGTGCCTAGCACCGTCGCAGGCGCAAGCTCCGTCAGGCGTTCCAGCCAGGTGTCGTGCGCGATGACGGCGGCGTTCCATTCTGCTTCGTTTTCATCGCGTGTCACGCCGAACCAGCGGTAAAAGGGCAGTTCGGGCAGCAGCACAAGGTCACTCTGTTCATTCTGGGCATGATCGACCAGTGCTTTCCATTCTTCAGCAAAAATATCGGGGGCATTATTCAGTTCGCAAACCGTGATTTTCATCGCATTCACCACTACAAAGAAAGATGGATAAAACAGGCAAGCCTATCGCTTACCTGTGTTGGCTGTAAAGCTGATTGCTGTCCGCTGAACGCTAGAACCCCGTTGTTTCTGGTCGGCGGTAGTGGATCATCCGTTGCAGTGCCTTCAATTCATAGGGCCATTCATAGTATTGCAGTTTGTAGCGCCAGCCGCTGAGTGCCCGCAGCGCATGGCGTACATTGCCGCGCAGCCGTGTATCGGTGACGGTGGGGTAGTAGGCGTTGATGACCGACTCGAAATTGCGCACGCGGCGGCGGGTGTTGTCCTTAAACCAGGGCGTGCCGGGGTCGCGTCGCATACTGAACTTCGCCCACTCCTCGCTTGCCCATTCGTCCAGCGTGGTCGGGAAACGGAAGCCCAGCTTGGTCGCCTCATCCAGCAGGATACTGCCTTCCTGTGGCACAGGGGTATAGATGTATAAGACCAGTTCCGTCGCCGGGTTGATGGTCTTGATCTTGCGAATGAAGTTGATCGTCGATTCGATGTCGGCGCGTGGGTCGGGGGGATTGCCGAGCACGAACGACAGTTCCGGCACGATGCCGTAGTGTTTCATGCGTTCGACTAATGCTAAGGTTTGCGCTGTGCCGCTTTTGCCGCCCTTGTTCATGCGTTTCAGCGTTTCGTCATCGCCGCTTTCCGCACCCATGAACAGCATCTTCGCGCCGCTGCGCCGCATCTTGTCCCACGTATCATCGCTGTAGCTCATCAGCGTATCGACGCGCCCCAACGCCCACCACTGAATGCTGTTGCCGTGCCTGTGAGCGATGCGTTCCGCGAAATCTGCTGTGCGGTCTTCGCGCACGAAGAAGTCCATATCGTGGAATTCCAAGCCGTCGATGTGCCAGTTGTCAGAAAGATGCGTGACGATGTTCGCCATACGTTCGGCGCTTTCGGCAATCCAGCGGCGCTTGGACAGCGCCACCACTGCGCAGAAGTTGCAGGCGAACGGACAGCCAAAGCTGGTGTTATGCGACAGCACGCGGTTGCCGAGATAGCTGCCGCCGACATACTTCGACACGTCGATTTTGTTGTAGGGATACCAGGGGACGTTATCAAGCTGGACGTTCGGCGCGCGGTCATTGACGCACACTTCGCCCGTCGTTTTGTCCAGATAACACAGCGACATGATGCTTTCCAGTGAGCCGCCGCGATGCAGCGTATCGACGAACTGGCGGAAGGGCGCTTCGCCTTGTCCCTGAATCACGTAGTCGATGGTGCCGCTTTTGAGCACGACTTCCTGATGCTGCGTGCCGAAGTAGCCGCCCCATAGAATGGTCAAATCGGGCAGCGCGGCTTTGACTGCTTTGCACACAGGCACAGCCTGGCGCAATTGCGGACCCGGCATCACCGAGCACGCCAGCAGTTTGGCGTTGGTCGCTTTGGCACGCTCGATAATGCGCGCGGCGACGGCTTCGGGCTGGCTGATGCCGTGTTCGTCGCGGATTAAGTTGGCGTCGATAAATTCCACGTCGTAATCATCGCCGATGACGGCAGCGACGGAGAGCAGGGAGAGAGGCAGACGTTGTTTACCGGGGGAAGTGCTGACGGGATTATAAAGTAAAACCGTTGAACGCATACGATAACACCTCAACGCATAATTCTGATGTTTGTCAGCGTAATTGTGTCAGAAATGAGGGCGATGTGCAATAACGCTGTGTCGAAAGGTGTAAAAAGATGGGAAAGATTGAACCGCAAAGGCGCAAAGGGC
>CALMZT010000541.1 GCA_937870805.1 uncultured Chloroflexota bacterium | reverse complement strand
GAATCATATTTAATATATCGGCTTACCGATGTGCAACGAACACAGCGGCAAGCCTGACTCCCGACACCGACACAAGCGGTGCTAGAGCTAGATATGAGTATATATCTGGTCTCCTGCGTTTTCACGCCCCGATACGGTTTGTCGGGGCGTTTTTCGTTTATATTAGAACGAACAGGAGATCAATCATGCGCAGCTATCACGAACTCAAGCAAATCCTTGAACTTTGGGAGCATGGTCATAACAAGTTAAACATTTCTAAAATTACGGGTATTCCACGATGGACGGTGCGAGATTGTATTGATCGTTATGGCACAGTAGCCCAGCTTGATGCCTTTATGACTGGAACGGCATTACCATCTCTTGAAAAATCGGCTCAAAGAGAATCCCGACGATATTCTGTTTCTTATTCTCCTCGCCCTCGGAGTTACAGCGATGATGAAATTGCTGCTGCTATTATTGACTCCTCTTCGTTAGCTGAAGTTTTGAGAAAGTTCAACATACGACCCTCAGGCGGAAATTACGATACCTTATAATGACCCCAACAAATTAGACCACAAGCTAAGGTGGATAAAAGTATAATCAGATTAGCTTGTGGAGGACAGGAAATGAGTGGAAAACGTAGACAGCATAGCGACCAGTTCAAATTCAAAGTGGCACTGGAAGCGAGCAAGGGTCAACGGACGGTCAACGAACTGGCCAGCGAGTACAATCTGCATCCGACGCAGATCAGCAGTTGGAAGAAGCAGCTCCTAGAGGAAGGAGCGGGTGTGTTCAGCCGCACTACAAGCGCCAAGCAACAGGAACAGTCCGGACGCGAGGCGGAACTTTATGAACAGATTGGGCGGCTCAAGATGGAATTGGAGTGGCTGAAAAAAAAAGTTACCCCCTTCAATTGAGATGAGGCGAACGATGATCGAAACAAGCCACCCCTTCCTTAGCATCCGGCGGCAGTGCGACCTGGTTGGACTCAATCGGGCGACGTTTTACCATCAACCAGGGGGTGAAACAGCACTGAATTTGGCCTTGATGCGCGTGATTGACGAGGAATACACGCGAACGCCGTTCTACGGCTACCGGAAAATGACCGCCCGATTGCAGCAACTGGGCTACGGCATCAACCGCAAACGGGTCGCCCGACTCATGGGCAAGATGGGCTTGCAGGCGATTTACCCGCATCCGCGCACCTCTAAGCCTGACCAGCAGCACAAAAAATACCCCTACTTGCTGCGGGGTCTGACCCTAACACAGCCTAATCAGGTGTGGTCGGCAGACATCACCTATGTGCCGATGGCGAAGGGGTTCATGTATTTGGTGGCGATTATGGACTGGTTCAGCCGCTTTGTGTTGACCTGGCAGTTATCCAATACACTCGACGGTCTGTTCTGCTTGGAGGCTTTGCAACTAGCCTTACAGCAAGCGCAGCCGGAGATATTCAACACCGATCAGGGGGTGCAGTTCACCGCGCATGATTTTACCAACGAGTTGGAGACCAACCAGATTAAGATCAGCATGGATGGTCGAGGTCGCGCCTTCGATAATATCTTCATCGAGCGGCTCTGGCGCAGTGTGAAGTATGAGGACATCTATCTCAACGAATATGGCACGGTTCCGGCTTTGCAGATCGGTCTGGAAAACTATTTCCAGCTTTACAATTACCAGCGACCCCACCAGAGCCTCGCTTATCGGACACCTGCTGAGATCCATTTTTCAGCCTATACGGTCACCGATTGATGATCGGAGATTCCACCTTATTTTGACCGTTTTGTGGTCTTGACATTAGGGGTCACTTTAGTCCTACCCAAAATGGAAGCATTTGGATTGAACATTGTCAGGAATAATAAGGCACGTCTGGTCTTCAAAACTTTAGGCCAGAGCGCATTATGCACTTTTCAACATGAGAAGGCTATACTATGGATATATAAAAATAGTCAGGTGTTGCAATGGAATTCGAGTTCAATGGCAAAATCTGGTTCTGGCGTGGGCCGGCTCCATTCTTCTTCGTCACCATGCCAGAAGCGCAGAGTCATGACCTGAAAGCGATCTCAGGCTCGGTGACGTATGGTTGGGGCGTGATTCCGGTAAAGGTTCAAATCGGCAATACGGAGTGGAAGACATCGTTGTTTCCCAAAGATGATCTCTACATTGTGCCAATCAAAGCGAGTGTCCGCAAAGCGGAACATCTGGAGGAAGGCGACGACGTGACCATAAGGCTCCAAGTGTAAATGCTCGTTGTTTTTCTTCGCTCGATTTACCCCACCCCCTGGCCGACGGGTCGGACATTCTCCTCACAAGCGAGGAGAGGGAGCAAGAGTGGTATTTGAGAATTGGGGATCGGACTAGCAATTACAGTCACTGAAGGGGCTAAAAAAAATCAAAAAGTCTCAACTTATATCGCTACTCATACAGCCTCGAAAATCTACCCCTGGGGATAGCT
>CALMZT010000540.1 GCA_937870805.1 uncultured Chloroflexota bacterium | reverse complement strand
TATCAACCACTTTTTAAATCTGTAGGAAATTTAGGTAAACAAGGCGTGTTGGGGAAGGGTCGGGGCAGACTGATGTGCCTGCCCACCAGCGGGCGCACACGCAGGTGCGCCCCTACAGACAGCTTGTTTTACTCCGTCTTTAATCGTTAAACTGCATCAAGGTTTCTGACCAACCTTCGCCGGACAGCACGTCTTGCAAGGCAAAGCGAGTATAAGTTCGCGGAAACTTGACTCTCCCACATCTAATCCGCGCTTATTTTACGTAATATAGAGTTAATCGTCTGAAACTGGAGGGGATACCATGTCACGCTTTAGCAATCTCGATGAAATTCGTCGGCTTGATCCTGAAAAAGATCATCAGCGGATCGTTTACCTGGATACTGTATTTGAATTTCCCTGGGATACGACACGCTCGCTCGAATTTGCGCTGTTTCGGACGTATGCCGTGCCGCGCAGTTCAGAACTCTTAGTTCATACTGGCGAGTTAGAGCACCGTACCCAGAAGCGCTATGATGATACGGTGCTGATTCTCGCGGAGATTCTGGAGTATGGCTACGACAGCGAACGAGGACGTGCAGCGCTGCGGCGCATGAATCAGCAGCACGGGACGTATCCCATCGACAACGAAGAGTTTTTGTACGTGCTGACGACGTTTGTCTTTGAACCCGTGCGTTGGATGGAGCGTTTCGCGTGGCGTCCAATGATTGAGCAGGAAAAGCTGGCGCTGTATTATTACTGGCGCGAACTGGGGAAGCGCATGGCGATTAAAAATATCCCTGACAGCTATGAAGCGCTCGAAAAGTATAACATCGAGTACGAAGCAAAGCATTTCCGCTTTCACGAAGCTAATCACCGCGTCGGGCGCGCAACTGTGAACCTGATGCTGGGTTGGTATTTGCCGCGATTCCTGTATGGGTTAGGCGAACCATTCCTGTTTGCGATGATGGATGATCCGCTCATCGAAGCCTTCGACTTCCCTAAGCAAGCGCCTTGGCTGCGCAAGTTTGTGGCTTCGGCGCTTTCGCTGCGCGGAAAACTGGTTCGTCTGCTGCCTGCCCGCCGCCGCCCAAGACTACTCACGGAAGCCTGGAACCGTACTTATCCGCAGGGCTATACCATTGAGGAGCTTGGACCCGCGCATGAGCAGCAAAAAGAACTTGCGGCGACACTGCGGCGTGATTGAATTTGGGCTAGGCGTGCATTTAGGCTTCGCTCAGCGTGAATAGTAACTCACCTTACGCAGTTTACCGCTCCGGGTTCAATGCAGTTTAGCTATTTAATGCGGATATCGCGCCAGACACTCAAGTGTCCGGCTTCCGAAGTACCACGTTCACTGAAGTGAACAGAAAAGGCTTTTCGGGCAATTTTATGCCCTGATTGATTTGTTAAAAAGCATTGAACTGCCAGCGTCAACAAAAGCGAACGTAAGGTGAATAGTAAAATGGAGGCAAGTATGGACAAAGCAGAATTTTTAGACACGCTGCGCCGTGAACGCGCCGCATGGGATGCGCTGCTGGCGCAAGTCCCCGCTGATCGCATGACACAGGCGGGCGCAGTCGGACATTGGTCGATCAAAGACCTGATCGCGCATGTGACGTGGTACGAAAATGAGATGGTCGATGTGCTGAAGACGCGCACCTTTAAGGGGTCGCCCTGGTGGGAACTGGATAACACCGAGCGCAACGCCCACATCTTTGAGCAGGTTCGTGACCTGCCGTTAGACAAGGTGCTGGCGGATGCCAAAACCACCTATGAGCAGCTTGTTACCGAACTTGAAAAGCTTCCCGAAGAATCGCTGCATGACCCCACACACTTCTCTGATATGCCTCTCGAATGGAAACCCTGGGAAGTGATCGCCTCGAACTGCTATGAGCATTATCCGCAGCACACCGACGATGTGAAAAATTGGATACAGAAGAAGGAATGATTAACCTCAATTCGCGCTAAGGGTTTTGAGTCCGAGATTCGGAACGGGCGAACACGCGGGCTCTCAGGCATCAAAATAATGCTTAATGGTTTCTCGCAGCGGGTTCAAAACCCGCCGCTAGACAAAATCTGGAAACCTCTCAAGAGGTTGGTGAACC
>CALMZT010000539.1 GCA_937870805.1 uncultured Chloroflexota bacterium | reverse complement strand
ACGGGCGCATCCAGCGGCATCGGGCGCGAGACGGCGCTGCTGTTCGCCAGTGAAGGCGCGTGCATCGTCGCCGCTGACGTTAACGATAAAGACGGCGCGCAAACCGTCGCGGATGTTGAGGCGCAGGGCGGCAAAGCGGTTTACGTCCACGCCGACGTGTCCAAAGCTGCTGACAGCGAAAACATGGTGCGCGTCGCTGAGGAAACCTATGGCAAGCTGAACGTGCTGTTCAACAACGCGGGCATCATGCACAGCGCCGACGACAACGCCATGACCACCGAAGAAGCGGTGTGGGATTTGACCATGGCGATCAATCTAAAGGGTGTTTTCTTCGGCTGCAAGTATGGCATTCCCGCGCTGCGCCGTGCGGGCGGCGGCTCGATCATCAACACAGCGTCATTTGTAGCGCTGTTGGGCGCTGCCACGCCGCAAATCGCCTACACCGCAAGCAAAGGCGGCGTGCTGGCGATGACGCGCGAACTGGCAGTCATCCACGCGCGCGAAAACATCCGCGTGAATGCGCTGTGCCCCGGACCGCTGCGCACCGAACTGCTGATGAGTTTCCTCAACACTGACGCTAAAAAGCAGCGCCGTCTCGTGCATGTGCCGATGGGACGCTTTGGTGAGGCGAAAGAAATTGCCCAAGCGGCGTTGTATCTGGCGTCTGACGAGTCATCCTACGTTACGGGCACGGAATTTTTGGTGGATGGTGGCATTACTGCTGCCTACGTCACACCTGAGTAGTTCGTTTCTCTGGTCACTTGAGGGAGTGAAGCGATGAGAGCCTTACGCAAGAGTCTTTTCTGCTTATTGTTGATGTGTCTCGCATTCACGCACGTTTTCGCGCAGGGAGAGTGCGCCGACACTGTGAGCGCCGCGCTGGAAGCCGTGACCGAAAACTGCCCCGAACTGGGGCGTAACCGCGCGTGTTACGGCAGCTTCTATGTCGAAGCCCAGCCGCAAGACTGGGTGACGGAATTCCAGTTCGCCGATCCCGCTGACATCGTGGATATCGCGGAAGTCCAAAGCCTGAGCCTCAGTTCCGAAGTCGAGGAAGAAGGCATTTGGGGCGTCTCGCTGATGAGCGTCCAGGCGAATCTGCCGGATACACAACCAGCGCAAAATGTGACACTCCTGCTGTTCGGTCAGGTCGATCTCACCAATGCCGTAGACAGCAGTGTGACGCCCGTGCAGTTACAGGTCACGGCGACGCAGGGGGCGAATATCCGCGCCACCCCGACGACAGCGGGGGCGATTCGTGGCTCGATGGCGGCGGGCGAAACGCTCACAGCGGATGGCAGGCTGGCGGATGGGACATGGGTGCGTGTGCGGCTGGCAGATGGCAGCGGCGCGGGCTGGGTGTTTGCTGAACTGCTCACCTCTGATGACGACTTATCGACACTGAACGTCGTTGAGCCGGGCGCGCCCAGTTTCGGACCGATGCAGGCGTTTTATTTTCAGACCACCGTCGGCGATGCGCCCTGTGCCGAAGCGCCCGACAGCGGCATCCTCATCCAAACGCCGGAAGGTGTCGGCGAAATCTCTTTCCTGATTAATGAGGTCGATATTCGTTTGGGTTCAACGGTATACCTACAGGCGCAGCCCGGCGACGAACTGCTGGTTTATACTCTCGAAGGGCAGGCGGAAGTCACGGCGTCGGATACGACGGTGACGACTCCGGCGGGCACGATGACGCGCGTCCCGCTCGATAACGGTGCGCTTGCTGACGGCGCACCCACCATGCCCGAACCCTACGACAGCGCAGCACTCGCAAAGCTGCCGATCATTCTGCTGCCGGAGAGTATCACCATCGCTGAACCATTGAGCGAAGAAGAAATCCAGAGCGCGTCGGGGCTGCCGCGCTCAGGAACGTGGTCGCTTGCCGTCGTGAGTTCCACCTGCGAGGCTGAAGTGGAAGGCGACAGCACACAAATCACGGTTGCCAGCGACGGCTCAACCATCTCGTTTTCCGATGGAACTGTCGTTAGCCGCGTCAGCGAGGGTGTCTATGTCTACAATTTAGGAGGCATTCAGGTGACGCTGCAAGTGGTCTCCGCCACTTTCATGACATTCGAAATCGCCGATTCAAATTCCGGTTGTTCACTGCAAGCGCAGATGAGCTTCGCGGGCTAAGCATCTAAACGCACACCTCAAAAACGATAGGAGCGAAACCAATGGTCACAACATCAATCCCCTTTGAAGGACTCGCCATCAACGGCAAGCGTACTGCCAGCGCTGATGGCAAAACTGCTGCGGCTTATAACCCCGCGACTGGTGAAGCCATCGCCCACGTCGCGCAGGCAACGGCAGCAGATGTCGATCACGCGGTGAAAACAGCGCACGCCCGCTATACCGAAGGCACATGGAAAAACATCCGCACGCGCGAACGTGGGCAACTTCTTCAGCGCATCGCGGACAAAATCCGCGAAAAAGCTGAGATGCTGGCGCAGATCGAATCGCGCAACGGCGGCAAACCGATTTCGGCGGCGCGCGGCGAAATCGGCGCAGTGGCGAACACGTTTGAATACTACGCAGGTGCAGTCAATAAAATTCACGGGCAGACCATCCCTGTGAACGCCAACGGCACGCATATGACCTTCCGCGAACCTTTGGGCGTGTGCGCGCTGATTGTGCCCTGGAATTTTCCATTGGTGATTACCGCATGGAAAGTCGCTCCC
>CALMZT010000538.1 GCA_937870805.1 uncultured Chloroflexota bacterium | reverse complement strand
TACACCAGAGAGACCGCGCTTCGGGCTTTTTTTCTTCAGAAAATCAATCACTGCTTGTTCGGCATCTTCAGGGCTAACAGCATCCTCATCCAGCAGCGTGACACGAATATCGCGCGAACCTGCAATCCCCGGCGGCAGCATCAGCCACAGGCAGGCGCTGAGGGGTGCGAGATAGGTGTTGCTCATCCAGCGCGCGAGTTCAATTTGCGCTTCGGTGACGACGGGTTCAGGGTCGAGCAGTTCATGGATAGGCTTGGTGAATTCGATGTCTGCGGTTTCGGAGACGGACAGCACGATACCCGGCTGGACAGCCGTGCCAAAGGGAACTTCGACCAGATGACCGGGCGCGATCTTGCCATCCAGTTCTGGGGGAATATGATAGGAAAAAGTGCCTCTTACGGAGACATCGACGGCAATATCGGCGTACATGCGTTCTATTTTAACATAATTCGCATCTGCGGCAGCACGCGCCCCTCAATCAGTGACGGTTTTGCGCCGATGCGGTTTGCACCCATTTTCAGATAGAAGTCTTCGGCATTGGGGTCAGATTCCCACTGCATTTCTGGATAGCCTGAAGCCTGTGCCAGTTGCAGCGCGTGGTCAAACAGCAGCTTGCCGTAACCCTTGCCCATCGCATCCGGCTCGATAAACAGATCTTCCATCCAGCATAAGCCCTCTTTGTCCTTGAGATGATAGAAGCCCAGCGGACGTTCATCCTGCTCCAGCACACAGACGGCAAGCGCGTTTTCAATCTGCTGCACGGTGATTTTCATCTGGTCGTGGACGAGACGCATGAATTCCTCGCTGTAGCCCCAAAAGGCTTTAGAGCGCCGCATCAACGCTGTGAGGGTTTCGGCTTCGTCAGGGCGCGCACGACGAATTTGGGCTTCCATGAAAATCACCTCTGACACGCAATCTGTAGCTTGTTTTTACGCTTATTCGCCGGATGGTTGGTAATCTCGATTCACTCTGACGATGAGCGATGCATGGTTATCGGAGCGTGGGTCAGTGATGTATCCATACAGCACGCCAAGCACTTCAAAGCCATTGCGAAGCTGTGGGGTCAACGTGGGGTCGGTGATGTCGGCACGCGCCACCGCCTGCACGTACTCATCAATCGTGTACTGCTGGCGATAGTGATCGTAACCCGGCAGCATCCCGCCCGCCATTTCGCCGCGCAAGTTCAGGCGTTTAATCAGTTCGCGGCGTGCCAGATACAATTTTGACGCGATACCCATCTGGCGATAATCGGGGTGTACGCTCATGTCCGCGCCGTACAGCCATTCGCCGTTGGGGTCGTGGTTGCGAAACCAGTTTTCCGAAACGATTTCCTCAAACGTATGCTGACCGAGTTCGCCGGGTCCCTGCTTAATGCGAAAGGTGCTGGTTGCGCCGACGACAATTTCTGCGCCATCCTTTTCGATCACGGCGGCAAACTGTCCTTCAGGGAACAGGCGCACATGATGGCGGTATTTCTCGGCGTGTATCAGTTCATTCTCGGTCAGCGTCGGGAAAATAAGACGCTGCATTTCTTCCATCTGCTCAGCGTATTCGAGACGTGTGTTGACGATTTTGATTTCGGGTGGCGCATTCGTCATGATTTCACACCTCCAATAAACACGGTCTTCGTTTCAAGGAACTTCTCGATGCCTTCACGCCCACATTCACGTCCGATGCCGCTTTGTTTCCAGCCGCCGAAAGGCGCTTCTGCCGTCGAGGGGAACCAATCGTTGACCGTCACCATGCCGTATTCCAGCTTTTCGTACATGTAAATCGCCGTCTCAAGATCGTTGGTATGCACGTAGGCGGAAAGCCCGAACTCCGTCGCATTCGCCAGTGCAAGAACCTCGTCCGTATCGGAAAATGGCACGACGGGCAGCACCGGACCAAAGATTTCTTCGTTGTGCAGGCGCATGTCGGTAGAAACGTTGGCAAGCACCGTCGGCTGATAGAAATAGCCGCGCGGCATATCGGCGGGACGTGCGGCGCCTGTGAGAGCTTGCGCGCCGTGCGACAGCGCATCAGCGACCATCGCTTCGACGCGCGTGCGCTGGTTGGCGTTAATCATGGGACCAACGTCGGTGCTGGTGTCCAAACCGCTGCCGAGTTTCATGGCTTTCGTGACGTTCGCTGCCTGTTCAATGAATTCTTCGGCAATCTGCGAATGTACATAAAAACGCTGTGGCGAGATGCACACCTGTCCGGCATTGCGATACTTCCACTGTGCGGCGGCTTTGGCAGTGGCTTCGACGCTTTTCACATCGGGGAAGATAATCACTGGCGCATTGCCGCCGAGTTCCAGCGCCAGTTTTGTCACTGTCTCTGCTGCGCCTTCCATCAACAGCTTACCGACGCGCGTGCTGCCCGTGAAGCACACTTTGCGGCAGCGCACGTCTTTCAACATGGCTTTGCCCATCGAGTCGGCATCGCCGTTAATCACGTTGATGACGCCCGCCGGAGCGCCCGAATCGTGCAGCGCCTGCGCCGTGAGCATGGCAGAGCGCGGGGTATATTCGCTCGGTCTGCCGACGACGGTGCAGCCCGCCGCCAGCGCCGCTGCCCATTGGCGAATGTGATTGTAAATGGGGAAGTTCCACGCGCTGATCGTGCCGACAACGCCGATGGGTTGATAAATCACACTGATACGCCGTCCGTGAATGCGCGCGGGGATGGTGCGCCCATAGACGCGCTTGCACTCTTCGGCGAACCAGATGAACAGGTTGATTGCCGCCTGCCATTCAGCTTTGGATTCGCGCAGGGGCTTGCCGCACTCTTCAGTGGTCAGGCGCGCCAGATCGTCATGATTTTGCTTCACCCAATCGGCGGCTTTCATCAACACTTCGGCGCGTTCGTAAGGCGTTTTGCTTGCCCACGCAGGGAACGCTTTGGACGCGGCATCAATCGCGGCTTGAGCATCACGCCCATCGCCAAACGGGATTTCGCCAAGCGATTCTTCCGTCGCCGGATTGAGCAAGTTCCACGTTTTGCTGTTCGCCGCATCGACCCATTCGCCGTTAATCAGCTGTTTGAAAATGAACTGCGTCATCAAATAATCCTCTATAGAGAAAAACAATGCGGCTTATTATAGCCGCATGGGAGAGGTTTGAGGAATAGAATTACTAATTGAGATAGGGCGATTGCATCAAAATCACGAATTGGGTCAAGGAAGGTCAGAAACGTCATTGTAGGGGCGAACCTGTGTGTTC
>CALMZT010000537.1 GCA_937870805.1 uncultured Chloroflexota bacterium | reverse complement strand
CCTTATTACATTTATCAATGCGATCCGGTTCAGGGAACCGCGCATTTCCGCACCACAATCGATAAGGGCCTGGAAATTATGGAACACCTGCGCGGCCATATCACCGGCTACGCGGTGCCAACCTATGTGGTCGATGCTCCCGGCGGCGGTGGCAAGATTCCAGTACAGCCCAACTACATCATCAGCCAGGCACCGAACAAAGTCGTGCTGCGTAACTACGAAGGCTTCATCACGACTTATCACGAGCCGGAAGACTACGACCCGCACGCCATCGACCATCTTGACCGCCAGGTGGAAAAGCGTCCAGAAGTGGGGCAGTCAGGTGTCTATGGCTTGCTGCAAGACGAAGCGCTGTTCATCAAGCCCGAAGGTTTTGACGACCTGCATCAGCGCCACAGCGAACAGCATCGCCTGAACAGCAATGACGCTAAATGGAAGCCTTATGGTATCGGTGCAGAAACCGCTAATGGCGCAGAGCCTGAACCTGTAAATGGTCATGCCGCCAATGGCAACGGACACAAGCCGAACGGCAACGGACACAAGCCCGGTAGCAACGGCAACGGCAAACACTAACACGATCAGGGGCGGGTGAAAAAACCTGCCCCTACTCTTGTGGCGCTCAAGCCATAATGCAGATTAACAACCAAATACAGTGACTGTGCTACTGCGGTGTTTTGCCCGCATCAACAATCTTGCGTATTTGATCGACCTGTTCCTGAGAGAGATTCATCCCGGATATCAGGCGGTTGAAGGGGTCTTTGGCTGCTTCTTCCTCGCTTTGTTTGTCTTTCTCCAGCACAAACTGTCCCCACTGGCTGATTTCAGCTTTGAAGACATCTTCAATTGCTGTCACCAGCGGCGGGTAAACGGTTGTCAGGTCTTTCTTTGGTAGTTCATCGTTGTCGGGTATTAGCAAACTCGCACGTGCTAACCCACGCATCGCATCTTGATAAATGCGTGTTTGCCGATCCCAGCCATAAAGCTGGCGAAAAGCGCCTAGTGTGGCGGCAAGAGGTGGCAGCAGCGCACCACTCAGCATAATCATCGGGCTGCCAAGTATGGCGCTCGAAGCGGACAAAAATGAAGTGAACGCCATGATCGCCGTCGCGAGATTGAACGAAAAATCAGAGTTCAGGATGTTCTCGAAGATGCGATCCCGATAAAAGCGCTTCTGTACGTCGATACGGTGCTTGAGATAAGCGTTGTAGAGCAGTGCCTGCTCGACCTTGCTGTGCGGCGGTACAGGGGCAAGTGTTTCGGGAGTTGGTTGCTCAGACATCTTGTTCCTCCAGGTCCTTTAGTTCTACAACACGGCTGCGCAGCAGATCAAGGCGATTGCTCTGGTTGTAGGGCGCGAGATGCGAGAGATAGATGAAGTAGTTCTGACGCAGTTCTTCGGCGGCACGACGGCTCATCGCCCAGCGTCGCTGTGGTTGGCGGCGGTTTGCAAGCGCGGTGAACGCAGCGATTATCGCGCTCACCAGTGATGTAAACAGAGTCACGACCTTGAAGGGAATACTATTCAGCGCTTCGGGCGTATTGAACGCATAAGTGGTGCAAATGCCAAGTACCGTTGCCAGGAATGTGCCGACAATGAACAGCCACTGGTAGGAGTAGAACATGTTCTGGAAGTATTTGGACTTCTGGCTGAATTCAAAAAACGTAGGGAGCAAATGCTCGTCAAGATCCCTTAAATCCCGCACGACGACAGGGTATTTCTGCTCCTTGTCGCCTTCAAAGTGCAGCGTCAGGAAGTCTTCGTATTCGAGCATGGCACTGTATTCACTATCGTTTTCTGGGCGTTCCCAGGTATCCGGCACTTCACGCTTGGGAAAACGCCGGATAAAGAACAAATCTTGGAAGCGACTTTTTTTGCGCTTGGATGTGGTGGACATCATGTGATTCCTTTGTTAGCTCAAACAACAACTCTATTTATACCGCACATCATGAAATTTTCAGGAGTATGTTATGCGTATCGCTGTACTTGCAAACCTAAAGAAAAACGCTCCCGTATGGGACGGCATGGTTGCCGACCAATGGGATGATCTGGACAGCCCTAAAACCACCGACGGCATTGTCGAAGTGCTTCGGAACGCGGGCTATGAAGCCAAATTTTTCGAGGCACAAATCACGCCGCCGTTCAATTTGATCGAGCGATTGATGGATTACAAGCCGGATTTGTGCTTCAACATTTCCGAAAGTCATTTCGGTGATGGACGCGAGGCACAAATCCCCGCCGTGCTGGAAATGCTGCGTATTCCTTACACAGGCAGCAAAGTCATGACGCTGGCATTAGCGCTCGACAAGCCGATGACCAAGCGTGTACTGTTCTATCACGGCTTGCCCACACCAGAGTTTCAGGTATTTGAACAAGCTGACGAACCGATTGACGATGACCTGCTCAATGAAGATGGCGAACTACGCTTCCCGCTGTTTGTCAAGCCCAGCCGCGAAGGCACGAGCATGGGTGTCAGCGGCGAAAGCATTGTCTACACCGTCGCGCAGCTTCGGGATCAGGTGAGTAAGCAGCTTCAGCGCTACAATCAGCCTGTGTTGGTTGAGCACTACATCAAAGGGCGTGAAGTCACCGTCGGCGTGATGGGCAACCTCAAGCCGAACGCCGCGCGTCGCGTGAGTGATCGTGTTGCCAGCGGTGAAATCCCCGACAACCTGACTTTTATG
Source organism: uncultured Chloroflexota bacterium (assembly GCA_937870805.1). GTDB lineage: Bacteria > Chloroflexota > Anaerolineae > Aggregatilineales > Phototrophicaceae > JACAER01. Next base: position 10,789 of record CALMZT010000537.1, on the reverse strand, counting down.
CCGCCGCTGGAAGTCGATGTTCACGCCTACGGACCTGAAGAAGCCGGGTTGTACACCAATCGCATGAAGGTTGAACTGGCAGACGACTTTCATTTCAATTGTCCAGCACGTTTGCAGCAAGACCTGCTGCACGAGTTGCAGCGTCTCACAGCGGCAGTATTTCAGGTGATGGGCTGCAAGGATGTGGCGCGCGTGGACTTCCGCTTGGACGAAGATCAGAACTATAAGCCGTACATTCTGGAAGTGAATCCGCTGCCCGGACTCAACCCCGGCTATAGTGATCTCTGTATTCAATCGCTGGCGGCAGGCTGGTCGTATGAGCGTTTGATTTTGACCATCCTTGAGTTCGCCATCGCGCGCGAGGGATTACGCTCAGGCAACATCATCAGTCATTCCGGCGTCGGCTCATAAATTGTGAGTGTAGGGGCATGGTGCGCCATGCCCTTGCTGTTCAATCGTCGTCTACATTCTCGCCGCCTTTGGGCAGCAGACTCTTTTCCAGTCGCAGTGGCAGCAGCACCGTAAACGTCGTCCCTACATCGGGCTGGCTTTCACAGGTGATGATGCCCTGATGTACATCCACGCTGTTCTTGACAATCGACAAGCCTAACCCCGTACCGCCGATGCCGTCCGTATTGCGCGCCCGATGAAATGCCTCAAACAAATGTACCTGATCGTCCGGCGGAATGCCGATGCCGCGATCAGAGACCGTAAATGAAACATAATCACCTTGCTCTGTGGCCTCGAATTTGATCTCACTTCCAGCCGGCGAATACTTCGCAGCATTCTCCAGCAGGTTTATCAAAATATGTTGCAGCAGCTTCTCATCAATCCACACTTTGTCCAGATCGCCTTCGTGATGGAAGGTCATCACATGCTGCTTATAGCCGCTGCGCAGTTTGGTATGCTCGATCATGTCCTGACAAAACGTTATCAGGTTCATCTGTCTCGGCTCAAAGCGTAACTTGCCTGCTTTGGCGCGGCTGATAAAAAGCACCTGATTCATCAGTTCGCTCATGTATTCCGTCTGCGCCTTCACCTTATGCAGCTTTTCCAGACGCCGTTCAGGAGTCATGCGATCAGAATAGTATTCCAGCGTCTCGATAGACGACATAATCACCGCCAGCGGCGTGCGAAACTCATGCGAAATCATCGAAATGAAGTTCTCTTTCAACTGTACAAGTTCACGCTCACGCCCGATTTCCGCATTCATTAGTTCAGCGCGCACCAGCGTTTCATGCGCGCGACGGCTTTCAGTCACCTCGCGCACAATCAACACCACTTCATTTTCACCGCTTGCCGACGCGCGCAGATCAAAATAGCGCCTACCTTTCGGTGGGGTTTCAAACTCCACTGCCAGCGCCTGAGCCTGATGTGTTTCCAACGCGCGCCGCAAAACGTCTTTCGCCGCCCGCACGGCATCAACAGGCACTAAACCTAACTCAGATAGCTCCGATAGGTTGCAATCAATCAGCTTTTCGGCGGTCTGCGTGCTATTTCCAGGGAATTTACACTCTAGAATGGTGCCATCGCCGCGCACCAGAAACATGATGTCGGGGATACCATCCAGCAGCGCACGCATTTTCGCGTCGTTATGGCGCAGCGTTTCGGCAGTTTGTTCGCGTTCTGTCACGTCGCGCGCCACACCTTCGACGGCGATGAGCTGTCCATTCGCATCGAGCACAACAGTATCGCGTGTTTCCAGCCAGCGCAGCAGCCCATCACGACACCAGATTTGCGTGAGGCGTGTCGAGGCATTTTGGCTGTTGAGGATCTTCTCACACAAACTTATCGCGTCTTTTTCACGCAGCACGTTTAGCCATAGGCTAGGGTCAGTATAGTATTCTTGCGGTGTATAGCCTGTAATGTCTTTGGCTGCCGGGCTGATGTACTCCATGGCAAAATCAGGCGAAAAACGTATGCGATAGATAATATCCTGCACGTTCTCGGCAAGCCGTTTAAATCGCTCGTCACTTTCTTGCAGTGCATCCTCGGTACGCCGCTTATCCACGCGCAGCTTGCGTTCCTCTAAGGCGTGCGTGATCGCTTGCCCTAAACGTGTGAGGCGGTCTTTCAGTAAATAATCTGCCGCACCTTGATTCATGCACTGCACAACAACATCTTCGCTTGCCGTACCTGTCACCACGATAAATGGCACGTCAAGGTTACGCTCTTTCACCATCTGCAATGCCCTCAGAGCGTCGAACTGCGGCAGCACGTAATCCGCCAGAATGACATCAACCTCATTCGCCATCAGGTATTGTTCGTATTGTTCTTCGTTCTCGGCGTGCCACCAGCGCGGATGAAAGCCCGCATGCCGCAGTTCATACAATACCAGTTCCACATCTTCGGAACGATCTTCTAAAATTAAGAGTTTAAGTACGGATGACATGACACTATTTTCCTCTCAACGTAAAATAAAACGTTGCGCCCTTATCCGTCTCTGATTGTGCCCATACTCGTCCTCCATGACGTTGTACAATACGCTCTACCGTCGCCAACCCAATCCCCGTTCCCTCATAGTCTTCTGGTCGATGCAAACGCTGAAAAACCTTAAACAGCTTGTAGGCGTACTTCATGTTGAAGCCCACGCCGTTATCCTTCACCCAATAGATGACTTCGCCGTCTTGCTCATCCCAACCCACTTCGATAACTGCGACCTGACGTTTTGCCGTAAACTTGACGGCGTTGCGCAGCAAATTATCAACTACCACATGCAGCAGCGTAAAATCAGCTTCAGCAGGCGGCAAATTGTCCACCGTAAAATCAATCACGCGCTGGTTGAGGTCGATTTCGGCAAATGTTTGCAGCACGAGCGTCGTCATATCCACCTGCCGCCGCATCACGGGCTGGCGGCTAAGGCGTGAAAAGGTCAATAAATCGTTGAGCAGCTTGCCCATTTGCAAGGCATTTTCCTGGATGAGCGACACGTAGCGCTGTGTATCAGAGGTTAGTTGTGCTGCATAACCTTCTAGCAGCATCCGCGAAAAACCCTCGATAGCGCGTAAAGGCGCACGCAGATCATGCGACACGGAAGACGTAAACGCTTCTAGCTCACGGTTCGACAGTGCCAAAGCATTTTCGTATTCACGACGTTCGCTGATATTGCGCGCAATGCCGATAATCTCATGTACATTGCCATCAGGATTCAGGATGACACGCAGGTTCGTTTCCAGCCAAACATACTTGCCACTTTTGTGACGGACGCGGTTCTCGACCACGACTGTCAGATTATCTTTGCTCAATCCCGTCAGCAGTGTGCGGGTTGCCGTTTCGTCGTCAGGATGGATGAGCGTGTAAGGATCAATCGACAAAATGTCTTCAGGCTGATAACCAAGCAGCGTAAAACAGGCAGGGGAGATATAACTCAAACTGAGGTCAGGCGCGACGATGAGGATGATATCGGTCACATTTTCGGCAATAAGAGAGTACAGCTTTTCGGTTTGACGCGCTCTTTCTAGCAGCATCGCCAGGTGCTGCTGAGTTGTTTTGCCTTCTTCGGTAACTTCTTTTCCTACACTGACGATGAACTCCACTACGCCGTGATCGCCAAACAGCAGGGTATTTGTCCAGTGGATAGGGCGGGGATGTCCCGTTTTCGTCAGCCATGCCGTATCAACTTCGGCAGGGATGGAATGGGGTTGCAAATCATCAAACAGCGCGCGCGCGTATTGGCGCATATCGTGTGTGAGCAGCATTTCCCAGGGGTGACGTTGCAGCATCTCAGTCGCTGTATAACCTGTGAGCAGTTCACAAGCGCGGTTGAACTGCACAATCTGCCCGCAGCGATCCACCACGAACAGCAGTTGCGGAAGCTCTTCGATCAATCGGCGCTGAAAATCACGCTGCTGCTCAAGCTCATCGAGCCACTCAGTTACAGTTTGCAGCGCATCTGCATCGCCAATGTGCCGGCCCAGGTAATCGTGTCGCGCCTCCAAAAAAATCTCCTCAAATGTGTTTGATTACCATAACTCGCTATAATCTAATTGTATATAATTGACGTTACGCACCATGAACCTGTGAACAAGGGGTTTAAACCCCTTGTTCGAGCTAAGCCTGCGTAACATCAGTATATAAATTGTACTCATGTTTATTCTAACTTTACATTACAAACAATAAATCACACTAAATATTAAGGGAATCTTTATCCGTTTAAAACTCTTGCGCTATTGTATGAGGACTTGAATGGAATTCCAAACCACAGTGCTGCGGCTGAAAGGGATTTAACAATGGATGAAACCTTTCACCTCATCATCCCCGCGCACCGTCGCTATTTAAGACTTGCCAGCGGCTTAGTCACCAACATCCTCACGCGCGACAAGCGCGTCGATCAGCCAACGATCTATAACATTGACCTTGCCCTGCAAGAGATCGCTGCCAACATTATCGAACAGGCTTACGCCGAAAACGTCGATGGGCGCATCACCATCGACATCACTTTAACCCAGCAGCCGCCTACGCTCATCATCGACCTGCACGACACCGGGCGCGCCTTTAACCCGGCACAAATTGCCGCGCCCAATCTTGAAGAAGCTCAAGTGCGTGGCTACGGCTTGCACCTCGCGCCGAAACTCATGGATGAGATTTTCTACGAAGCGCAGGACGATGGCAATCACTGGCGCGTTATCAAATATTTGTAGCCTTCTTTACGCCATCCAATACGCCGTGCGGCAGCACCGCATGAACCCCGCACACACCATTGACCACCTGTGTAATCCGCAAATCGACGGTGAGGCTGGCAAGGTTCAGCGCTGAATGACGGTCTAAGCCGTATTGTTCGCCAATCCACTTCAACATGCCATCCAGCGCAATCGCCCACGCCTGATTCAAATCCTCGTGAAAACCGAACGTCAGCCAGCCCGCAGCCGTGTAAGCGCGCGGAAACGACAGGCTCATCTCAGGATGCAGATGGAATTCCATCTCAACGCGCTCCATACCACATTCAATCGCCACGCCGGAAACTTCGCCGTCTCCCTGAACGGCGTGCCCATCACCGGTTGAAAACAGCGCGCCTTCAACCGCAATTGGCAGAAACAGCCTTGTGCCCGCGATCAGTTCTTTGCAATCCAGGTTGCCGCCACAGAAGCGCGGCGGAAACGTCGGATGAATGTCGGGTTCATCAGGTGGCATTCCCATCACACCCATGAACGGACGCATTTTGAGAGTATGCCCGTGCTGGTTGGTAGCAATGCCCATCTTGCTATCGAGACTCCAGCCCATCCAGTTCTTACCTTCGACCATGCCCAGTTTTCGGTTGAAACTGGAATCCCATCCTCCAGCGACTGACCAACCCCATGTGCCGGGCTGCACAGCTTTGATGTGAACTTCTAACACCATGCCCGGCTTCGCGCCACGCACGAACACCGGACCGCCAAGCGCGTGCCCATAATCTTTTTCGGGATTGCGTGGCTCGAACTTTGTCCCTTCTTGAAACGGATTCGGATTCTCCAGCACATACCAGCCCCCATCTATCGTGCGGAAAACCACCGTATCACCTGAGTCAATCATTACTACAGGTGGCAAATCGCGTGAGAAATGTCCGTGCAGCATACTACGTTCAGGCTTAATCGTATGAACAGTCATTATTTTTTATCCTATCGTCACTAAAATAATCGCCAGCAAAATCGCCAGAATACTCAAATTCTGCGTCTGGTTCGTTTTTTCTTTCAAAATCACGCGCGCCAATATTACCGTACTTGCGGGATATAACGCCGACAACATCGCCACAACATCCAGCCGCCCGTATTCTCCCGCCATGACGTAGAGTGTGCTGCCTGTGATATCCATCACGCCCGCCAGCAGCGCTAATGGCAGTGCCGCGCCTGTCGGTATCCACAACCGGTTGCGATAGCCAACCAACGCCAGTACGAGCATCATCACGAACGACACCACACGCACAATCGTCAGTGGCATAAATGGCGCTTGTCCATCAATCTGCTGCATCAGAATGAAGTAGATGCCCACCGATACACCAGCCGTTACTGCCCAGCCAACGCCGCCATGTCCTTCACTCTCGGATGTGGAGCGCGAGATAAAAGTGATACCGATGAGGGCAATCACGAAGCCAATCACCTGCACCAGCGTCGGCAGCCCCTGAGTGAAGATACCGAACAGCACGGGGATAATGGCGCTCAACACAGCAGCAATGGGGGCAACAAGGCTTAGACGCCCGACGGCGAACGCCCGGTACAATGCTGCTAAGCCGATACCGATCAATACACCGGACACCGCGCCGATCAGCAAATCCTGTGTGCTCACCGTCGGTTCGCCGCGCACGAAGGTCATCAGCGCCAGCAGCACCATCCCGATACCGTGCGAGATCACCAACGCGCCAGAGACACTCGCGCGCCGTGTTGCCAGCGCGCCGCTAAAGTCACCCGCACCCCAAACCGCCGCCGCAGCCAGCGCTAATCCAATCGCCGCTAAAGTCCCGTCCACAAATACTCCATTATTGCGTCAATAGTTTTGAACGCTGTTCAGCTTGTCCCAATTGAGTGCCCATCTTGCCATGAGTCACCATAAAGGACAATGAGACCAGGCAGGGGAGTGGATATAGTGCAGGTTCACATTTTTCAGCGAAATTCGCACGCTAAACACTCGATTTCGCCAAAATATCAATCGTAAACCGTAATAGGCAGTTGAAGGCGGTTTCTGAAAGTGCCGAGGGTTTGTCCTTGAACACACTTCCAATTTTTTACCTTTTTTACATCAAAGCGGTCTCAACAGTATTGCGCGCCAGTATTCTTATGGTTAAAATGTTGTGATGTAGTTTACAATTTTGTATAAGAAACACGAGTAATTTTTTAGAAACCCATTAAGAGTACGATAGGGAAAAGCGCATGGCGAATATTCTCGTGGTGGAAGACACTACAACCACGCAGCGTTTGCTAGAATTCATTTTACAGGTAGGAGGACACACCGTTACCTCCGCATTCAACGGCGTTGAAGCACTTGACAAGCTAGCGCGCGGGATGTACGACCTGCTCATCGTTGATGTCGCGATGCCGATGATGGATGGACTCACACTGCTGCGCGAATTACGCGCCAACACCCACTACACAAATCTGCCCATCATTATGCTCACCGCAAGCGCGGAAGACCGCTTAAAAACTGAGGCACTTGCCGATGGCGCAAACATCTTCCTCACCAAACCCATCAGCTCAACTGAACTCAGCGAAGTTGTCAACTCCCTGCTCAATGTATAAGAATTAGTCCTTGAATAGTTTGATATTCTTTGTTAGCTTCTGCGTTGTGAGACGTTCTCACAAGACAAAATAGACGGCTGTCTCATTGGTGAAAACCTCTCTTACGAACATCACGCAACATCTGTGTTTGCAGGAAATGGAGCAGACGAAATCCGAAACGTGTGAGTCGGTGCGCTTTTGCGCGTACAACATTGCGCGATTGGGATTGGCAGGGAAGTATGGACTCCGTTCGCTAAAAAGTTCAGAATGTCAAAGTTCTGGATAACCATAACTGAAAGAGGGGCATCAAACTCCTCTTTCTATTCTCCTATTTCGTTACGTTATTATCCTAAGTCAGCTTTATTGACTGGCGCTATAATCGCAGTTGTATTCATTCCACTAAATCACCAGGGAATAAATCCAACATGCAAACACGAACGCTGGGCACCACAGATGTCGAAGTTAGTGCGCTGTGCTTAGGCGCAATGTTTTTTGGCAGCCGCAACGACGAGCCAACGTCATACCGTGTCCTCGACGCCTACGTCGATGCAGGTGGCAGTTTTATCGACACCGCGAATATTTACGCGCACTGGGTCAACGGCTGTAAAGGCGGCGAAAGTGAAACATTATTGAGCCGTTGGATGGGCGAACGCGACAATCGTGATAAGTTATTCATCGCGTCAAAAGTAGGCTTTGGTTATCCCGGCGTCGAACGCGGCTTGAGCGCGCGGCAGATCGAGGAAGAATGCGAGAAAAGCCTCAAACGCATGAACGTCGAGACGATTGACCTGTATTATGCCCATGTCGATGACCGCATCACGCCGCTTGAAGAAACAATGGACGCCTTTAATCGTCTGGTGCAAGCGGGCAAAGTGCGTTTCATCGGCGCAAGCAACTATCTCGCGTGGCGCTTAGAGCAAGCGCGCTGGATGAGCCAGGTCAACGGCTGGGCGCAGTTTTGTTGTGTGCAGCAGCATCACACTTATCTGCGCTTGCGCCCCGGTGCAAGCGTCGCACCTCAGGAGATGACCAACGAAGATTTGCTCGATTACTGCAAGAGCCGCAGTCTGCCACTGCTGGCTTATTCGGTGTTGCAAAGCGGCGCTTATACGCGCCCTGACCGTCCATTTCGTGACATTTTCTCCAGCACGGATAACCAAAAACGCTTGGAGGTACTGCGTGCTGTTGCGGCAGAAGTCGGCGGTACCCCTAACCAGGTCGTTCTCAGATGGATGCTGCAATCACCGCCCACGATCATCCCCTTGATTGCTGCCAGCGATGAAGCACAGTTGCAGGAAAACATCGGCGCGCTCAACATCCAGTTGAGTGATGAACAGATGCAGCGCCTCAACGCCGCCGGACTGAATTAGCCACAAATAAAAAGAGGAGATCAGTCTCCTCTTTTTTTGCGCTTACTGTACCGTGATCGTCAGCGGTGTAAATGGTATCACCAGGTAACTACCTGCCGCATCGGTGATATGTACATTACACTGCAAAGCTGTGCTGCCCGGCGCATTCGCTCGGATCGTGAGCGTCACAACCGTACCTCCGACGGTGACAGGAGGACTTCCGGCAGCCTGGTAAACGTCGTAGTAGAAGTAATCGGGCCACTGATAGTTCTGTAGGTTTACCACTGAACCGGGAGCGAACATGCTGCTGGCTGTGACATTCTGCCCAGCCACTGGACCATCAGGCGTAAAAATGCAGTCGAGTTCAACATTGTTGACGCCGCCACCAGCCGCACCAGTGGGATTATCCAGCACCATATCAATCGTGAAGATCGTGCCGTTGACAACCGTTGGCGAAACCGTCACCGCGCGTACAGCTACCGGAGCACCCGCAGGTGGCGCAGGCGGTATCGTAGGTATTGGCGTGCTCGTCGGCAGCGGTGTTGGCGGTATCGGCGTCCACGTTGCTGTATTCGTCGGCAGGGGTGTCGCTGTCGGCGGAATGGGTGTCCACGTCCGCGTTGCCGTGTTCGTCAACGCTGGCGTTACGGTAAAGGTCGGCGTGGGTGATGGTGTGCGCGTTGCCGTCAAAGTTGGTGTGGGCGATGGCGTACGCGTTGCCGTTATCACAGGTGTGCGCGTCGGTGTATGCGTCGGCGTCGGTGAAGGTCCCGGCGTGCGCGTTGGTGTCCGGGTAACAGTTGGTGTCCGGGTTGGGGATGGTGTGCGGGTGGGTGTCCTCGTCACGGTAGGTGTGCGCGTCGCCGTTGGTGTCCGGGTGGGCGTTGCCGATGGCGAAGGCGTGCGCGTCACTGTTGGTGTCTGTGTCGCTGTTGGTGTACGGGTTGGTGTTGCCGATGGTAAAGGTGTATTCGTCGGCGGTACAGTCATCGTCGCCGTCGCGGCTGGTGGCGGCGTACCCGGTGTTCCCCCATTGATACGGTAAATCCCATAGCTCTGGATGACGCTGTACACCTCTGATTGCACACGGCTGATCAGGTCATCATTCAAGGGTGTACCATAGAGGCGACTAGCCAATCCCGGCTCCATTTCCAGCGTGCCTGCATATTTGCCGTTGTACATCGGCGCGCCTGTCGCATCTGAGATGTACAACCCGTAATCGCGCGCAGCAGTGAGCAAACGCACCGTTAGAGGATGCAGCCCACTGATAGAGTTCGGATTAAGGTTGCGCGGCAGGGCATATAGCGCGCCCATCGGAATGCCGGTTGCGCCCGCCGTACCCGATGTCTCACCACCAACAGCAGGCGAGATAAAGGTATCGGTGCCCAACAATGCCGCGGGAAGATGCATCGACAGTGCATGATTAATGGAACGAGAGGCGTCTACAGCACCCGTTGCTGGGTTAGTGAAGTCCTCAAGGCTGACAATGCCATTGGTAAGCGCAAAGCCAGCAGCACTTACACGCCGGTATGTTGGATTGCTCACACCATTCCCATTGATGGGAAAAGAGACCATCCCATAAGCGTTGATCGTCGTCGGGCTTGTCCATGTTGCCGCGTAAAACTCATAGACCAAACCTGTGCCATAATTGATCACTGCCATTGCGCCATCATCCTCAGCAGCAGGCACGGCAGTTGTGGGAATGGGCCAGCGCTCAACACGTCCGCTGTCAACATTGGTAATTGTCACTAAAGGAACACTGGTGCCGGCTGCGACGCGGAATGTCGGCGTGCTCCACATCTCCTGACCCTGACGGAATGAGCCAATGCGCGTTTCCTGCGTATAGCTGGCGTTTGCCGGAATAGGGGTACGAAAAGCACTCGACGGGTAAAGTTGTACCGTCTGCGCCTCAGCGGGTTGATATTGCGTGAAAAACAGTGCTAGAGTAAGCAGCAGTGTCATCAGCCACACGCGCGCGAAGACACGCTTGGATATGTACCAGTAAATCATCATTACCCTTAAAATAGAATCTAGATTGTAGAACGGGGTTTCTACCTATGCCGAAATGTTAGTTTTAATTTTAAATGCCCATCTTAATATTAAATAGGCACAAATCGTCACTCGGTACTAATATCCTATGAATATAAGGAGCTAAATAAATATCAATTAACAATACCTTCGCCAATTAAGCGGCGAAACGGTCAAGACGGCGAACGCGAATGCCGCTGAAGGCGGTAAGGCGCTGCCAGATACGCG
>CALMZT010000536.1 GCA_937870805.1 uncultured Chloroflexota bacterium | reverse complement strand
TGTGTCAATCACCGGAATACTGATCGTGAACACCGCTCCCTTGCCGACTTCGCTTTCTGCGCGGATACTGCCGCCATGTGCCTCAACGATCCATTTGGCAATCGCTAAGCCTAGACCCGCACCGCCACCTGTGTTGGTACGCGCAGCATCCACCTGATAGAAGCGGTCAAAGATACGTTCGAGCGCCTCTGCCGGGATACCTACGCCCGTATCGCGCACCTGAATCACGGCGTAGTCATCGCGTTCCGTGAGACTCAGGCTGACCTTGCCACCATCAGGCGTGAACTTGAGTGCGTTACTGATGAGATTCAAAAGAAGCTGCTTGAGGCGGTCTGTGTTGCCTCTGATACGCACAGGCTGGAACTCTTCGATCTTGACCTGCACGGGACGATCCTGCGCCAGCACTTTGGCTTCGCGGTACACATCGCTGACGACGGTATCCAGATCCACCGGGTACATGTCCATCTTCACATCGCCATAATCGGCGCGCGCCAGCAGCAGCAGGTCATTCACCATGCGCGACATGCGTGCGGCTTCGCTCTCAATCGCTTCAAACGAGTCGTTATCCATGCCATAGCGTTTGATGAGTTCCAGATTGCCGCGAATCGCCGTCAGTGGTGTGCGCAGTTCGTGCGAGACATCCGCCACGAAGCGCTGCTGCACGCTGAACAAATGCTGTAAACGCTCCATCATGTGATTGAACACCGATGTCATGTCGCCAATTTCGTCTTGCGGACCATTCCACTCCAGACGTGTGCGCAGGTCTTCGGTATCCGCGATGTTGGCAGCAGCCTGCGTGATGCTCTTGATCGGGCGCAGCGCCATACGCGAAATCATCATACCGATCACCAGCGCCGCCACCGCCGAAATCAACCCGCCAATGACCATAATCAGCAGCAGACGATCAATCGCTTGCCCGACGGTTTGCATCGACGCTGCCACTTGAATATTGCCAAACTGCATCCCCGGCGCAAGCACAATGGGACACGTAAACACCCGAAAGCGCGTGCCGTTGATCGTCGTATAGCTGAACGTCGGCTCACTCGCGTTGACCGTTCGACTGTCCAGCGGCGTGCGATAATCTTCCAGATTGTTCGACGCATCGGCAAACAGCGGCTCGATAGGATGATCATTTTGCCACATCTGCCAGATCTGGATGTACACGCCCGACGTTTGGAAGGTGTCCATCGGCGCAAGCTGCACATCGTCTTGACCGTCCATCTGCGAAACCAGCAGCGCGGTAATGTTATCGGCAACCCGTTGTGCCGTTTGCTCCAGCATGTTATCAATCGCGCCGACTAACGTAAAATACATCGTCGCCGTCGATGCTGAACCGATAATCATTGTCACCAGCAGCATGACGCCCGCGTACCACAGCGTGAGTTTCTTACGAATGGGCATAAATTCAGTTGACGGTCTTCAGTCGTACACTTTTGAACGATAGAGCAGCTAGTAGGGGCATATCTATGTATACGCCCGACTCAGGTCTAAAAACTGAAAACTGATGACTGAAAACTGATTACTCCTCCCGCAGAACATAACCCACGCCGCGCACCGTATGCACGAGGCGGGTTTCACTTTCGCCTTCGGTCTTCTGGCGCAGGTAGCGCACGTACACTTCGATGATATTGCTTTCGCCACCGAAGTCATAACCCCACACACGGTCAAAGATCACGTCGCGTGTCAGTACCTGGCGCGGGTTGCGCATGAACAGTTCCAGCAGTTCGTATTCCTTCGCGGTGAGATCAATCGCGCGATCACCGCGAAACGCACGATGCGTGCCTGTATCCAGCGTCAAATCCCCAAAGCGCAGGATTTCCGGGCGTGAGGTCGGCGCGGAACGGCGGAACAACGCCCGCACACGCGCCATCAGTTCGTCCACCGAGAACGGCTTGACGAGGTAATCATCTGCGCCTGCGTCCAAGCCCGTCACGCGGTCTTTTACGTCATCTTTTGCCGTCAGCATCAGGATAGGCACGTCGGACGCCGCCCGCAACCGTTTGCACACTTCCAAGCCATCCAAGCCCGGCAGCATCCAGTCCAGAATCACCAGATCGGGCGGATTATCGCGGGCAATCACCAGCCCGGTTTGACCGTCGCGTGCCACGTTGACACGGTAGCCTTCATAAATTAAGCCGCGCTCAACGAACTGAGCGATGCGGGCTTCGTCCTCGATCACCAGAATACGTTCACCAGACATAGAGTTTCCTTCCTTATGCGCGGAATTGTAATCGGAAATGCTTAATGCCGCATAAGTGTTGTGCGTGAGATGCGTGAATTGAACAGAGGTTTATTTTACCGCGAAGTGGGCACTGGTGTACACGGCATGGGTTAGAAATGGTTAGAAAATTGCAATACTGTATGGGTGACGCGCATCAGGCTCAATATGCTGCGCGCGTTTTCCTGCGCCAGCGGGTGAGGCGACAAAGATTACGCTCAACGCTTGACGCGGCATCGCAACGTCACGCGCAGAGCGCTGCAACAAGGTGAAAATAGGCGTTTTTGGTTAGAAAAGGTTAGGGATTTCTAGCGCTTCGCATTGTAAGCCATTGTGAGATAACGAAATTGCGCCAGTGGCTGATTTTTGGCAGAGCGCGTTTTATGGTACAATTGTGCTATTATCGTTGTCCAGTCTATAGAACAAGAACAAGGGGATTAATCCCCTTGTTCGACGCACATCGGATACAGAATGACCCGCGAACAACAATTACAAGCGTTCGTCGATTACTGGCGGCAGCACATCAAAGGCGATGAAAAAGGTGAAGCGCAGATTTTCCTTGACCGCCTCTTTGTTGCTTTAGGCTATCCAGATGGCATTAAAGGCGCGGGCGGCACAGCAGAACAGCGCATCAAGTTTACCCTCGAAGAAAAATCCTCCACCAAATTTGCCGATCTCGTCATTCCGGGTCGCGTGCTCATTGAAATGAAAAAACGTGGTGAAGATTTATCTATTCACTACCAGCAGGCGTTTAGTTACTGGAGCCAGCTTGTTCCCAATCGTCCGCAGTATGTTATCCTTTGCAATTTTGATGAATTCTGGGTTTATGATTTCAATAAAGATATTTATGAGCCGCAGGAAAAGATTGACCTTGAAGAATTACAAAACCGTAAAGAAGCTTTTACATTTTTATTGCCTGTTCCCAAAAAGCCTTTATTTAGAACTGATAAAGAAGATGTGACTGCAAAAGTTGCGGAGCATGTTGCCTGGTTATACAAAAACCTTACAGATAAAAACAGAAACCCAAGAATAGAACAGCCAGTTGCCATGCGATATTGCCTGCAATGTGTATTGTGTATGTATGCGGAGGATATTGATCTGTTGCCCGGCAAAATATTTACAAGATTAATTGAAGAATGTCTTGAAAAACCGGGAAGCGGTTATGATAAAATTCCTGAAACGTATGATCTGATTGCAGGGCTTTTCAGGGAAATGAACAGCAAAGGAATTACGCCAACAGGTCGCTATAAAGATGTTGATTATTTCAATGGCGGTTTGTTTAATGAAATAAATTCTGTAGAGCTTACAAAAAAAGAAGTTGAACATCTTGAAGTGGCCTGCACAAAAAACTGGAACCACATGAACCCTGCAATTTTCGGGACCATACTGGAGCAGGGAATGGAAAAAGATGAGCGGCATGTTTTGGGCGCTCATTACACCTATGAGATTGACATAAAGAAAATTGTTGACCCCGTAATTGTACAGCCATGGAAAAGAAAGATTGATAAGGTGATGGATGATTTTACAGTGGCAACAAAAGATATAACCATTGAGGAGTTAAAAGCGCTTCATAAAGAACTTACAGAGTATAAAGTACTTGACCCAGCCTGCGGAAGCGGAAGTTTTTTAT
>CALMZT010000535.1 GCA_937870805.1 uncultured Chloroflexota bacterium | reverse complement strand
GTCGGGCGCGGCTCGAAGAGTGAAATTTTCGTGCAAGATAACGAAGTCACCCGTTCACACTGCCGCTTCCTGAAGGTGCTGACGGATTACGAACTGCATGATATGGATTCTGCCAATGGCACGTTCGTCAATGGACAGCGTGTACACGAACCCTGGCTGCTGCAAAACGACTGCATTATCGAAATCGGCGATTCGATCACGTTTCATTTTGAACGCGGCAGCGCGCCCTTAGACCCCACAAAGGTCAAAGAAGTACCGAAAGTCCCCCGTAGAGGTGGCTCAGAGCATGATACGGAAGAGTCGCAGGTTCTCAAGCGGCATCCTTATCTGGTGCTGAACATTACCTCACGCGGTGATACGCACGAAGTTTTCCCGCTGACTGAACAGACCCTGAGCTTAGGGCGTGACCTGTCAAACACCATTGTCATTCAGGAGCCAGAGGTCAGCCGTTATCATCTGCGCTTCACGCGCACCGACAACGGCTATACCGTGCAAGATCTTGGCTCGACCAACGGCACGACACTCAATGGCGCGCCGCTGACTGAAGTGCAGCTCTTGAAAATGGACGACGTGCTGCAAATCGGTTCACTCATCAATCTGCTCTATACCAATGAGCCAGAGCAGTTCAAAAGTCGCATAAAAACCGATACGCTGCCGACAACGGAGCGACCCTCAATCAACCGCGAGACGACGCCTGTCAACGTATTCAGTAACGTCAGCAACATCAGCAATCGGCGCAAAACGTCGATTCTTGGAACGGGGTTGCAGCCGGGCGCGCTGGAAGATCATGTCTTCATCGCCTATTCACGCGATGATTGGGAAGCCATTGTCGCCCCGCTGATGTTGCGTTTGCAAGACGCCGGGCTGCATGTATGGGTTGAGCAGTATCTCAAGCCCGGTCAAGAGGATTGGGTGGTCGCGGTAGAACAAGCCCTTGCTGAATGCTGGCTAATGGTGGTCGTGGTCTCTCCGGCGGCACTCGAAGCTAAGCCTGTCACGCTGCAATATCGCTACTTCTACAACCGCGAAAAACCCATTCTCACCCTGCTTTACAAGCCAACAAGCGCAGCGCTGCCGCCCGAACTCATCAAGCAGCGCAATGTGCGCTATGAAGAACGTGATCGCACCAAGACCTTCCAACGCCTGATCTTCGAGATCATGCACAGCCGCATGAAATAATCCAATTTACGATAACATTGTAGGGGCAAGCCATGGCTTGCCCCTACTGGATTCCAGACAACCACTATGATCGATTCCATTCTGCAAGGCGACTGTATCGAAATCCTCAACACCCTGCCCAAAAAATCAGTCGATATGGTATTTGCCGATCCTCCGTACAACATGCAGTTGAATGGCAATTTATATCGTCCCAATCTCACGAAAGTCGATGCCGTAGATGATGACTGGGATAAGTTCGATAGTATGCAGGCTTACGATGAATTCACCCGCCGCTGGCTTACCGCCTGCCGCCGCGTGCTGAAAGATACCGGAACGCTGTGGGTCATTGGCAGCTATCACAACATCTACCGCGTGGGTGCGGCGCTGCTGGACACCAACTACTGGATACTCAACGAAATTGTGTGGAATCGCGTCAATGCCATGCCGAATTTTAATGGCACACGCTTTAATCACACTCACGAAACATTGATCTGGGCGCAGAAGAAGCGCGGCGCACGCTACACCTTTAACTACCACGCGATGAAAAATGCCAACGAAGATCGCCAGATGCGCAGTGTGTGGGAGATTCCGATTTGCTCTGGTAACGAGCGCATCATGTTCAACGGCGAAAAAGCCCACACAACGCAGAAGCCAGAAGCGCTGCTCTACCGCGTGCTGGTGAGCAGCACGAAACCGGGCGACGTGGTGCTTGACCCGTTCTTCGGCACAGGCACGACAGGCGCAGTTGCCAAACGTTTGCGCCGTCATTGGGTTGGCATTGAGCGCGATGCTCACTATGCTACTATCGCCCGTCAGCGCATTGACGCCGTGCAGGCCGATACCGACGATATACCGCTTTATCAGCCGAGCAATAAGCCCAAACCCAAGCGGGTTGCTTTTATCCGCTTGTTAGAAGAAGGATTCTTGCGCGTTGGACAATCGCTGCATTTAGCCAATACCGAAATCTATGCGCAGATCACCGCCGACGGTTCGCTGCTTTACAACGGCGAACGCGGCTCGATTCACCAGCTTAGCTCCAAACTCCTTGATGCCCCGTGCAACGGTTGGACGCAGTGGTTGTACCTGGATAGTACCTCTGGACAGTGGCAAACCCTAGACACGCTCCGTCAAAAAGTATAAATTAAGAAGAATATTCTAAAAATTCGTAAAAATTTCAGTTTTGTAAAGGCATTCTTGATTACACTTATTATGTAGACCCAATCGTTTAGTTTTTCAAACTTCAGGCTGAGGCTTATGATGAACAAAGCCGATCAATATCAAGCCTTGTATCGCCTTGCACGCACGCTTCACCAGCAAGGGCTTGATGCGGCACGTATTTTGCAAAGCCTGTTGTCACTCACGGGTGAAGCCATTGGTATTCGTTATGGATGCGCGGTGACGTTTAGCGAAAGTGGCGAGATCATCGACGCCTTTGTACTGTCGCAAAGCAGCAATGGCAACGACGAATACAAGCCCTGGGAAGCCTTATTTGAGCGTGGACCGCTGGGCTTTGTGCGGCACGGCAAACGCACCGTGATTATTCGTGACATCAGCACTGACCCGCGCTGGCCCCGTCTGCCTGTTACCCCTTACGTACCCTCTACCGGTTCCTCGATTGCTGTGCCCATTATCTACAATAACTACGCCGCCGCTGTCGTGATGTTCATCAGTCCACAGGTCGAAT
>CALMZT010000534.1 GCA_937870805.1 uncultured Chloroflexota bacterium | reverse complement strand
CTGCAAGTAAATATTGAGTTCGTTGTCGTGTAAGCCGCGCTCGAATTGATAACCCAGCAGCGCCCCCACCTTCTGCCCCATGCGCATCCCTTCAAGATACCACTCCGCGCGCCGCACACGCGCCGACGACAGGTTGACTGACATCAAATTGTTGTTGGCGGCGTTCCTGTGCGTCAGGTGCGCAGTACGCAGGATCGCGGCTGCGGTTGCCTGTCGAATGGAGGCGGCATGTATGAAGCCCTCATTATCAAGCGGCGCTTCGTTCAGCGGGATTGGCTCGTCATAGCCTTCGGGTGGCTGTTCAACACGGGTGCGCGGGCGTGGAGCAGGACGCAGGTTTTCGACATAGCCGTAAGCGCCCAAATAGATGCCGCGCCCACGTGATGTTCCTTGTGCAAAATCTTCACGATCATACTCAAAGGCGCGGCGCGGGATAATCGAATTGACGAGGTGGTAATTTACAAGTCCTGTATACCACGCATCCAGTCGATAACTGCACAGCGCGAGATGTTCTGCCAACAGCCGTTCAAGGCGCGCGGTGCTTAATTTTGAAAGCACGCTCAGCGCTTCGCGTGTCTCGCGCAGTTCGGTCAAGTCGGGAAACTGCATCGCCACTTCTGTTTGCAGGTACAGCCCTAACGGCAGCCCCTGACTGGCACGCACTGGCTCAGCAAATTGATGCCAGACAGTTCTTTCTTCAGGCTCACGGATATTGAGGAAATTTGCTTCTTGCGTATACATCGAAAGCCCTTCATTCCCGCGCACGATGTTGCCGCCGTCGATCAGCGCCCGCTGCATGGCATAGTTGAGCAGCAGATACAGCAGGGCGCGCGGGGCAGGACGGCGCTGACCCTGCTCGTCAACACCAAAGTTTTCGTCGCGCAGTGTGGCAATGTCGCTTTTCGCCACCCAATCAATGTAATTGCCCTCAGATGTGATTTGCTTCAGTGGTTTTGTCTCGGACAGCGCGCCTTCTTCCACAGTGGGTCCATCAAGGGGGTAGGCGTTCCTGAACCAGAGCAAGCTCATGATTTTTGCAGGCAGCAGATCAAGCAGCCCCAATTCGGTGAGGATGTCCATCGCCCGCGCGATACGGACTTCCTCTGCGGGAATGGCAACATCGCCTAAAGCATTCAAGATCAGGTAATTGCGCGAATACGTCGCCGTCGCCGCGTGGCGCATGTAAATCTCGGCGGGCGCGGGATGCAGAGCGAGGATGTCCAGCATCGTTTGATCGGGGTCACTGCCGAAGCCCACGCGCGATACCTGCTGACTCAATTCCGTCCATGTTTTACGCAGAATGTTGAGTTTCTCAAGGATAATGGGCAGCAGCCGATAAAGAGGCGGAACTTCAAGAAACTGTTCACGGTTGTACCAGGTGATGCGTGAAATCGCCGTTGTCGGCAGCACGCCGTAGGGCTGTTGTCCCACGCGAAAGGCGGGCAAAGGTCCACGCCCGCTGACGTAATCGACCATGAACTGCCGCAGACGGTAAATCTTGTCACGGTCTTTGATCGGCGGTGTCAGGAATTCATTGGCATAATAGCCGAGCGTACCCGCATACAAAGCGCTGTTCATCGCCCGCGCTTCCAAAGCGTCGGTGTTATCGGCATAGCGCGTATGCTGGAAGGTGGCATAGGGCAAGCCCAACGCTTCGGCAAGGCGTTGCCCATCCTTTTGCGCCGCCAGATCAGGCTGTATGGGACGGCTCGCGCCTGTATCGGGTTTAAACAGGGGTCCGCCGCGTTCAATACGCCAGCTTTCATCGCTATCGAGTTCAGTCGCAGGCTGTCCCGCAGGCGCGGCATCGGTGTTGTTCGTGGGTGTCCCTTGCGGAATCAGGCTCAGTCCATCAGTATAATGATGGCTGTCGAATAATGCTTTCAGGCTTTCGACAGCTTCCAGCTTGTCGGTGGTACGGCGCACGCCCATCACGACCAGGCGATCAAAACCGCTGCGTGCCTGAGCGGATGTCAAGTCGATCTTGATACCCATGCCGACCTTGACCGCTTCCTCAAAATCGACCAGCCACTTCATCTCGTCTGGAAATTCCAGCTTGTCGTCTTTGGGGAGCAGCCGCTTGATAAGCGGATCAGGTCCCACGATCAGCGGATCAGGGATGACGTTGCCCGCTTGCATGTGGATGCGCTGCCCACCGATGTAAGTCATGACGATGAGGCGATCTGGCATGACACGCACGCGCGCAGGCTGCGTCCACGACGCGGCGCGCAGCTCCGTTGCTGGGAAAACAGGTTCATCAGGGGGTGCGTTGGTCGGCGTGAGCGCCTGCGCAATCCATGCCGCGCGCGCTGTGCCAGAGACTTGTACCAGAGCCGCCCATGCTTTTTTCTGCGCCGCCTCATCAGTGCCCCAACTGCTGCGCCAATAGGTTTCGCCCGCCGCGCGTTCGTCGCTGGTCAGCGGCGTTTCGTGCGTTTCAATCGCCAGGTCATCGGGATAAATGCGCACCCATAGCTGGGGAATGCCGCGCGGTGTCGTCATGAAGCGCGTTTCCAGACGCAGTGGCAGCAGCAGAAATGGGCAGTTCGCGTCCATATCTTGTAATTCATCACGGTCTTCCAGCAGGAAGCGGGCGTAAATTTCCGTCGCTGCTGAAACCGCCTGCACACCTTCGCTGTAGCGACCCTGTGTCTGCTCGTTTTGCGCTTGCAAACGGCGCAACTGTGCCACCAATGCCCCGGCTTCGCGGTCATTTTCCGGCGTGCGCCCGACTCGTTGAAGCTGCGCAAGCGACTGCTCAAGCTGTTTGATCTGTGCTGTTGTCGTGCGCCGTTCGCTGTCGAGTTGAACCTGTGCGGCGCGCGTGTCCTGAAGCTGCTTACGAATGTCGATCATAAATATTTACCCTTTTGAATAAGGGATTTGCTTTTGGATAAATCAACTAAAACACAAATCATCACCCTAAACGCCTTTTCTGTTCACTTCAGTGAACGTGGCACTTCAGCAGCCGGAGACTTTAGTCTCTGGCGAGAAACCCCAATTAAATGTTACGGCGGCAGCATCTCGCTGGCGTGGACATACATCTTATAGGGATCTTGCAGCATGATATAAGCAAGCGTAGCGGAGTTTGCGCCCTTACTTGCTTCCCATTGGATTACAACAGGTTCACCAGAGATAGATGTGGAAGCCAGCGCGCGGCTGAGGTCAATGTAGTGCATCTCATTGACGGCTTCCAGTGACCCCGCGACGTTCGCCCACGACAGTTCTTTCCACTTATCCGCCGTTTCCAGTTTCAGCGGCTCATCCAAGCCAAAACGTGGTTCGCCGGGATGTTCGCGCAAGGCAAAGAACCAGCCTTGATCGGCGTTCGGGTTTTCGGGATTGTCGGGGTCGAAGTTGCCGCGCACCGTCTCTACGTCGAGGTCGAAACCGAAGAAACGAATGTCATTACCGATTTCACCTCTGAACACAGACTGCTTAATCTGCGTTGGGTCATCAAAGAATTCATCGGAGACAGGGGTGCGATAGAGCAGGCAGCCATCTTCATCTTCCGGCGGGTTCGTCTGGAAAACTGCTTTTGCCGCGTACACCTCTGTTTGTGGATAGCGGCGGAACAGGTCGCCGCGAATGAGCAGCACCAGGTATTCACTGTTGGGTCCAGGACGGCGGTTGTTGTTCCATCCGAGTTCATTGGCATCAGACCACAGGTGCATCGGGCGAATGTCTTTCAGCTTTTCGGCGCGGGCTTCAGGCGACAGGCGCGGGTCTGGTGGACTTTCGCGCGCCGCCCAGAACTGGCGGAAAAAGGTTGAACGCTGGTCGGTGGGGTATTCGCGCCAGATGAACTCACGCGCCATCTCGTGATTCAGCCCAACCATGTACGATTCGATGAACTTCTGGTTGGTCTTTAGCAGCGTGATCGTGTTGTTGGGGATCAGCGCTACGTTCGGCAGCAGCAGTTCTATCGAAATATCCCGCAATGGCGCGTACATCGCTTCTGGAAAATCAGGCGCAATCAACAGTTCATCGAGAGTCGGTAGCACCGTGCTCACGCCACCAAACTTCAGCCCTGCCGAAACGCGCGCGGCGATAGTTTTAGATGGCTGCAACTCACTCAGCAGATGATTGGATACAGCGGCAACACGCAGCGGCGGCGGGGCAGGCGGCACCTGCGTACTCACGGCAAACAGCGCATGCGAATCTTTGAGCGCACTGCGGAAGGCAGCGGCTTGCACGCTGTCTCGAACGCCCGTGCCGCGCGTCGGGATTTCCTCGCCAATCTCGGTGATGCGGAAGTTGGGCGCAACAGGAATCCTGTTGACGGCTTCGGGCGTCCATTTGGTGACATCCAGCACTTCCTCGGCGCGCACTTCGGTAAGCAGGCGTTCCAGTCTCATCAGCGTGTTGCGAAGATCAGGGATGAGCAAACTTAGCAGGCGCACAATGAAGATCAGAATCTGTAGAATCAGTACGACAAACGGCAAAGATAAACAGCCACTTGGCTGCGGCGGGGCGTTTTCCTGCAAAATGTCGTCAAGCACGATGCCCTTGTCAGGCGCGGGCTTGGGCGGTGCGGGTAAGACTTCGCCTCGTTCAACACGCGCGATCAAATCACCCGCCACACGCGGTGCATCAGGTGTGATACGGCGTGCCAGCGGACCACGTGGGCGCGCTATGCGGCGAAACGCTGGGCTAACCAATGCCGTAGGCAGCGCACTGCGGCGCACGTGCTCAAAAACGGTGACAGGCGATGAGACGCCTACTGTGCTCAGATTGGCAGCCGTGAGTACGCGCGGGTGTAGGCTGGCGGTGACTGATAACACCTGATGCGCTGGCAGTGACTCGATGTTTCGTCGATACAGGCTGCTGCTGATAAAACGCGCGTACTGAGCTTCGCGTAAGCGGCGGTTAGCTTCGCGCAGCATCCCCACCTGTTTCCACGCGATGTCCATATATCTTTCCTGATGCTTTTGCACCACCCGCGTGCCAAAGCCCGCGCCCGTGCGATGGCGTGGGTCAAGGTTGAGCATGTTGAACCATTTAGGGTCATCAGGTTGTCCGATGCGCTCAACGGCGGCGGGAAACTGTCCGTACAGCGGTGGCGCGATCAATGGATCATCTTCAATTTCCTCGTCGCCCACGTGCGTCTGTTCATAAGGCATGTTCAGGAAGTTGGTGAGCGCGGTGAGGAACGGCTCACGCTGCGTCCAAACCGTGCTTTGCATATTGATGGCTTTGAGCGCGCCTTCCAGTTCCAGCACAGGCGGGGTGGTGATCGTGGGAATGTTGTATTCCGGCGCAGGCGTTTGCACGTCCATCGGGCGTTTGCCGACGTTGGGGTCAACTTGTCGTGGCTCAAGCCGTCGCACCAGCGACTCAAAATCGCCTTCTTCGCCCGTGTGGAACTGCCATTGATAGTACACGGGGAAAGTATCTTCGCCCGCGCCCCACGCTGGCGCAAAGCCGTTCGTACCATCGGGGACGGGCTGTCCCAACCCTGCGAGGCGTCCCGTTTGAAACGTCGGAATCACGAACGCATTATACGTGCGCTTGGGCTTGAGCTTGCGTGGGCAGATGAGCCTGCATATCGCCTGCGTAGTATCCTGCTCAATGATACCGCGAACGGCGTTGAGTACCTGCGCGGGCGAGCCATCCGTACCGCGGGCATCCCGCGACACATGGACATGCGCCCATGCCCACGTTTCTTGCGGCGGGGGCAGCGACACATTAGGGTCTTTCACCTGAATGGTCACGAGCTTGGTCTCAGGTGCGCGCCCAAATGTGAACTCATCTTCCGTCAGCACGATCAAGCATATCCAAGGGCGTAAACGCTCGTTCGCGGCGGCAGCGGCGGGTGTATAGCGCCATGCGAAATCTTCATCAAAAAATTCGATGACGGGGGTATAGTTGGGTTCATAATCGTGAGAAGAATGTCGTGGATCGGTACGCACAATTGCGCGCGGGTCGAATCCTACTATATCGCCGGGTCCGTGAAGCTGCACATTTTTGGAAACAGGTGCGCCCGTATTGAGCACCGCATCAACGACAATTTCCACGCGCGCGCCGCTGTTTCCGGCGGGGTTATCGACCTGTTTAATGCTGGTCGCCAGCCCCTGACGTAGCCAGGGCAGAAACGAATAGCGCGCAATCGGTTTCTCTTGAGCCATCAGCTTCCCCTTTAGTCCTGCATTTCTGAGGATGGTACAACCGAAAAGGCGCTTGCCAATTCCGGTTGTTCGGCAATCAACTGGTCAAGCCGTGTGCTGGCTTCGGCGTAGCTCAGATTACTGGCAATGCCATCGACGTTCTTGAGCGTGTCTGTGCGGACAACGGCGTAGCCCTCCTGTACAACTTTCACGGGGGTCGGCGCAAGCGGCGAAAATTGCTTTTTCTGCGTTGCCAGCGGCGAAAGGGCAGCCGGGCTGCTGTTCCACATATTCAGCAGATCAAATTCAAATAACTCACCAAAGCGCCAGCGGCAGCGCTTGGTTTTGTCACGGATGGTCTGCTCGTAGGTCACGACGCGGGTGATGGCTTGCGACACCTTCAACAGTGCGCCCGCGCTGGCACGCAGACCAGACTTCATTTCCTCGAAGGACGGTTTGCTCAGTTTGTCGGCGTTGCTGATGTTCTGGAACTGCGCCCGCGCGAATTGTTCTTCTGCGCGGTCTGTTGCCATTGGCGTGCCATCGGTTTGCAGCGCTGTCACGTCCAGCAGCGTTTCACCCTCAACGCCCGCGCTGTAGAAACGATCCAGCTTAATCGCCAGCGGCACAAGACGCTGCGACACTTGCAGCGCGCCCAGTGGGTTCACCAGCAGCTTGCCCGGCACAATCGCGCCGGAAAGCGTTACGAGCATGTGGCGCTCATCAGGCAAGAAGGATTCCCAATTCTTGTCCTCTTTGAGTTCCGCCACCAACTTCGCCCGGGCCGCCGCCGACGCCAAGACGAACCGTCTCGTCTACCTCGGCGGCCTCGTCCCGCAGGACGCACCACCGAGCCGTCACCTACGCAGCCGCCTCGCCGTCGAGGAGGCACTCCTCGAGGCCGTGCCGAGCTCGATCGCCTTCCGCGCCTCCATCGTGATCGCCGCGAAGTCGCGCTCCTTCCGCTTCCTCGTGCGGCTGATCGAGCGCCTCCCCGTCCTCGCGCTCCCCGGGTGGCGCGTGCACCGCACGCAGCCGGTGGACGGGCGCGACGTCCTGGAGTTCCTCGCCGCGGCCGCCACCGCCGACGACGAGCGCGCCGGATCATGGGACATCGCCGGGCCCGACGTGCTGAGCTACCAGCAGATGATGGAACGGATCGCCGACGCCATGCTCATCGACCGGCCGAAGGTCGGCCTCGGCT